>JADGBG010000076.1:5444-13905 GCA_015231605.1 Alphaproteobacteria bacterium
GGGCGAACGGGTTTTATCTGGACTTCTCCAACAGCGGTGCGATCGGAACCGACGCCAGCGGACAGGGAAACCATTGGACGGTTTCCGGCTCTGTTTCTCAAATCACGTCCACGCCGACGAACATCGTGGCTACATTTGATCCGAAACACCCATATATCGGAACCCTGTCCAACGGCAACCGCACGTGTGTAAGCAATGACGCGACGAACCTCAATGCTCAATCGACACTGATTGCATCGTTCCCGGTATACGTCGAGTTCGTCTACACGACACTTGGAACGAACCCTACTCCCGGCATTGTCGCCGTTCCGTATATGGCCGACGATCTGGTGGGCGGACGGGCCGAAAGTTGGGGATGGCATCTAAACAACGGCGGTGAAGTGTATCACAACGGCTCTACTGCCAATACCCTGCCATCAGCACTGAGTGCTGGAACGCGGGGGTGTTTGGCGTTTGATCCGATCAACGGGAAACTGTGGACCGGACAAATCAGTGGCAACACCATCGCCTGGGACAATTCCGGCGATCCCGATGCGGGAACCGGCGCTGTTGCGGCGGGCATCGACACCACTCGGGATTGGCTGATCGCTTTCGGCGGGCGTTCCTCGATCGCCGCCACCGCCTACTTTGCCGAAGACGAATGGATCGGCGTGACGAACCGCCCCACCACGTTCCTTTCGCTTTGCACCGACAACCTGCCCGCCGTCATGGACAGCATCGACAACCATTTCAAGACGGTGCTCGACACGGGCGCAAACATCAAGACGACTGCGGAAGCGCAGTTCACGGATTATCTTGCATGGATTAAGGACCGTAGCAACGCGAACAACCATCAACTGTTTGACACGTTGCGCGGAACGACTGCCATCCTGCAAAGCAACACGACAGCGGCGGAAACGACCTATTCTGCTCCGGCTGGAAACAGTGTTGCATGGTGCTGGAACCTGCCATCCAGCGAAACCAACACGTCCGGTACGATCAGCGTCATCTGGAAGTACAACGCCACGCTCGGCATGGCTGTGGGAACATTTACGGGTGGGTCACTCGGCGGCAGTGACACGCTTGGCATTCCCGCTGCAATGGCGGCGCTCGGCAATTGCGGAATGACCATCGCAAAAGACCGCGACACGAATACCTACAACAGCAACTGGCTGATCTGGCATAAGGATTTAACCAGCACAAGCCATCATTTGTACTTTACCACGGCGACACAGACAGACGCAGGCGCAACGTCTTATGGCGGCGGCTGGTATTACGACGTCGCAAGCGGTTTTCTCAAGCCACAAGCGGGAACGTCCAACGCCGTGACACCAAACGAAAGCGGTGATCGGTACGTCATTTATTGCTTCTGGGAGACGCCGTTCTGCAAGATCGGCAAGTACACCAACAACGGCAACGCAGAGGGTCCTTTCCTCAATTGCGGCGTATCCCCGGTTTGGGGGCTGTTCAAGACCGATGCAAGCGCCTCTTGGTGCATCTACGATGATGCCCGTCCAGGATACAATCCCGTAAGCAAGTACCTTCTTGCGGACACTTCTGGTTCGGAAGGTACGTCGGGTCATGATGTTGATCTGGTGTCGACTGGCGTGAAGATGCGCACGGCGGACGTTCCGAACGCAGGATCGTCGAGCACCTTCTACGTCATCATCGGCCAGCCCCAAGGCCCGGCGGAGGTGACGGCGCGCTAACTTCCGTTGGCGCGCGCGTCACGAATGGGGATCGTCATGTCTGACAGCGATCCTTCGCCCACCTTCGCCGAATTCGTCGATCTTTGGAACAAGGAGCAAAACCTCAAGACCCCCGACCACCACAAGACCATCGCGGCGTGGCTGTCGGGATGCTGGGGAGGCCATGATCGGGAATTGCTGCTCATGGCCTTTCGCAATTCGGGCAAGTCCACGATGGTGGGGCTGTTCTGTGCGTGGCTGTACGTGCAGAACCCCAACCTGCGCATCATGGTGCTGGCGGCGGATCTGTCGCTGGCGCGCAAGATGACGCGCAACGTCAAGCGCATCATCGAACGCCACCCGGCGTGCGCGGGACTGAAGCCGAAGAACCGCGACCAATGGGCTTCGGATCAGTTCACCGTGGAGCGCGACGCCGAACTGCGCGATCCGTCGATGCTCGCCAAGGGCATCACGGCGAACGTCACCGGCTCGCGCGCCGACGTGGTGATCTGCGACGACGTCGAGGTGCCCAACACCTGCGACACGCCGCAAAAACGCGAAGACCTGCGCGACCGTTTGGACGAAATAGACTACGTCCTGGTGCCGGGCGGGTTGCAGCTCTACGTTGGCACGCCGCACACCTACTACACCATCTACGCCAACAGTCCGCGCCGCGACGTGGGCGAGGAAGTGGTGTACCTGGAAGGCTTCCACCGTCTGGTCATTCCGATCCTGGACGCCCACGGCCGGTCGGCGTGGCCGGACCGCTTTCCGGAAAAGAAGATCGCCGCCATCAAACGGCGCAGCGGACCCAACAAGTTCCTGAGCCAGATGATGTTGGAGGCGGTGAACATCGCCGACGGCAGACTCGATCCGGACCTGATGGTTCCGTACGCGCATGAACTGGAATATTCCGAACGCAATGGCGAAGCGGTGTTGAGCCTCAACGGCCACCGGCTTGTGTCCGCCAGCGCGTGGTGGGATCCCAGCTTCGGCGCGCCGGAACGCGGCGACGCGTCGGTGGTGGCGTGCGTGTTCACGTCGGACGACGGAACCTACTGGCTGCACCGGGTGCGCTACATGACCCACGACCCCGCGACAGTGGGGGAGGTGTCGGAGGCGCAGCAGCTGTGCGGCCAGGCGGTGGAGTTCGTGCGCGAGCTTCACCTGCCGTCGGTCAACCTGGAAACCAACGGGTTGGGGCGGTTCCTGCCGGCGTTGCTGCGGCGGGAACTAGAGGATAGGGGCGTGGCCTGCACGGTGCTGGAGCAATACTCCACGGTCCAGAAGGACCGCCGCATCCTGGAGGCCTTCGACGCGCCGCTCGCCGCCGGGCGGTTGCGGGTGCACGAAACAGTGCTGAAGACGCCGTTCCTCGCCGAAATGCGCGAATGGAGGCCGGGGGCCAAGGCGCATGACGACGGCCTGGACGCCGTCGCCGGGTGCCTGCTCTCGGAACCGGTGCGCCTGCCGCGCAATCCCAACGCGCTCGCCAAGGCGAGGCGTCCGGGTTGGGGCGGCGGCGGGACCGCTTTCAAGGCCCGCACCGACTTCGACCTCTAACCCTCAACTTCGGGCGGCTCCGGTTTTCCGGGCCGCCCCATTTTTTTTCGCGGGAGACAGATCATGCTGAATTTGCAACGCCCCATCAGCCGGGCGACCACCACCAACCCGGAAGACGTCCTGGCGGCGAAGCATGCCTTAAACCGTCTTGGATATTACGACCCACCGGAATGGGGTATCACGGATTTCCCCGACCACGCCCTGATCCGCGCCATTGAGGACTTCCAGAAAGCGCACGGTCTTCGAACGGACGGTGTGATGAAACCGAACGGTGAAACCGTCGGCGCGCTGGGAAGCGACCTGCGCGCCGTGGCGGAACGTCTGCGCAGTCTGGGCCGTCACGGCGACACCATCCTCGCCCACATCACCCCGGAAGAAGCGGCATTCCTGCACCGCGCCACCGACGGCGGAACCGTCAATCCTGCAACGGGATTGCCGGAGTTTTTCGATTTCTCTGGTATGTTCAGCGACATTTCAAAAGGAATAAGCCAGTTTGGTTCCAAGGTTACAGAAAACTTGTCTGAGAGTTTCAGCAATCTAAAACAGGGTGCGGGTGCAACAAAAAATATGTTGGACAATTACCTGGACATGCGCCGAGCAAACGTGAAAAATTCTGACAAGTATTTTCACTGCAAAGGTAATTGCGAAGCAACCCGCCAGGGACCTGCCGGTGAAACCGTCGCTGATTCGATCAGCAATATTCGAGAGCTTTGGGACCAGAATGTAAAAGGTTACCCACATTCTGATAGCATAGCCGATCAAAGGGCTAATAAAACCGGTCGAACTGCCGCCAAATCAGGCCTTTCTTGCCAACATGGGTGTTCCATTTATCGGCCAAGAGGTCTGCCTCCGAGGTATTAAAATGAAGTCTCTCACAGTCTTTGTCTTACTGCTGCTGTCTGCCATTGCCGGATATCAGGCTTGTGGATTCATGGCCCGGGACGGGTGTTTGGATGCGGGTGGGGCTTGGGATGACACACGCAATCTCTGCCGGGGTGTTCCATGACGGTTTGATTGAACGACAACCTTATCGCCAACGCGGGGCGGCTCCGGTTTTCCGGGCCGCCCCAATTTTTTTGAAAGGACATGAGCCATGAACAATGGGGTCTTCTCGTCTCTCACCCATGCCGTGGGGAGGCTTGGCAAGAACGCGCCAGAGGACGTTCGGCGCGTGGAAACGGCGCTGGACAGGGCGGGGTATTTCGACGCGTCCGTCACCGACGGCCCAACCGGGTTTTTCGGTTCGCGGCTGGAAAAAAGCATCAAGGACTGGCAGACCGACCAGGGGCTCAAGGTCGATGGCCTGCTCAAATCGGGCGGGCCGACGGAACACAGCCTGTTTTCGCCCGACGCCGTTCTGTCTGAAAAGTCCAAAACCATGCGCAAGCTGGCGGACCTGCGCACCGTGAATGCGGAGGACGGCAAACGCCGCTGGCAGGACCAAATGCATTCTCACCCCGCGACGGCGGTGCGAAAAACACCGCCCACCGATTGGGGGCTGCTGGGCCGGTCCGCGCAACAGAAAGTCGCCCAGACGGGCCTGGACATGATGACCGGCATCACCGCCGGGGTGGGTAAGCCTCTGGGCCGGGGCGTCGATTGGAACAAGCACAAGCAGTACCAGGCCAAGGTCGACGCCCTGGTTCCGAAGTCACAGGCAAACCGGCCCGAAGCCCGCTTCGGCGCGGGCCTGGGCAATGCGCTGTCCTTGGCCGGTCAGCTGGGCGCGGGCGGCATCGGCGCCATGGGCATGGGCGCCGGTGAGAAGGTGCGCAAGGTTCACGCCCAGGGCGGCGGCGCGGACGAACAGTTCAAGGCGGGAGCCTATGAATTGGGTCTGGGCGCGGTCACCGGGAAACTGGCGGGCGCGCTGGGAACCGGCGCGCGGGCGGGCCGCAACGTCCGCGCGGGCAAGGCCAACCTGCTGGAGCAAAGCACCTGGGGCCTTGCCGACAACGCCTTCACCCTGGGCGAAAACGCGGCGTCCTACGGTATGAAGCGGGGGTTGGATGTGTTGGCGGGGCGGAAAGAAGAGAAAATACCTCAAAAGCGCGAAGAACGACTCATTCGTCGCATTCGAGAATATCTCCATCCCAAATAAGGATTTTCCACGAGACACAGACGATGTCCTGGATCTTGATGTCCGGGACATCGTCTTTGAAGTTATCAAGCCACAGGGAGACCTTGGCAAATTTGCTGCCGTGTTCGACAGCCATCTTCATCCAATGACGATATTCTTCGCCATGCGCGTTATCAAAGCCGGAAAGATTGATCATTGCGGGGATATAGCCGCGTTCGGCTGAATGCAAAAGAAGGTCGTAATATTTTTTTGGATCCAATCCGCGGCCAACGCCTTCGTTATAACAATGCCCTAGGTAATAGTAGCCTTCCGAATTCCCCAAATCTGCAGCGCGTTCATACCAGTCGCATTCGTATTTCGCGTCTGGGATGAAGGCCTCGCCGTTGTGGATCATGAAGCCGGTCTGCACCATGGCGTCGGAGTTTCCCGCATTCGCCAGGGGCAAGAGGATGGACTTGGCGGCCTCAAAATCGCCTTCGTCATAAGCCGCGAGCGCCTGGTCGAGCAACTTTTCCTGCGCTTCGTCCGCCAGGGCGGGCGGAAAGAACAGTACGGTCGCCGAAAGGCAGACGACAAGTGCTCGAATGAAAGCAATCATGATGAGAGTTTAGCGCGCAGTCTTGCACTAGGCAACGCCATGTCCAGAGCCTATGAATTGGGCCTGGGCGCGGTCACCGGGAAACTGGCGGGCGCGCTGGGAACCGGCGCGCGGGCGGGCCGCAACGTCCGCGCGGGCAAGGCCAACCTGCTGGAGCAAAGCACCTGGGGCCTTGCCGACAACGCCTTCACCCTGGGCGAAAACGCGGCGTCCTACGGTATGAAACGAGGGTTGGATTTGTTGGCGGGGCAAGAAGGGACTTGGAAGGATATCCATGACCTGAGAAAGAAGGTCAGTCGCAAGCCATAAATCCGTCTCCAAGGATAAGTATTTTCCACGATACACAGACGATGTCCAGGATTTTGATGTCCGGGACATCGTCTCGGTAATCTTGGAGCCAAAGAGAAACACGCGCATAATTGCTGCCCTGTTCGACTGCCATCATCATCCAATTTCTATATTCTTCGCCATGAGAATCATCAAAACCAGAAAGGTTTATCATGGCAGGAATAAATCCCAGTTCCGCTGATTTCAAGAGTAGGGCGTAGTATTGTTGTGGGAGCAAATCACGCCCAACGCCCTCATGAAAGCAATGTGCAAAGTGATATAAACCTTCCATATTCTCGAGTTCGGAAGCGCGTTCATACCAATCGCATTCGTATTCAGCATCGGGACTGAAGGCCTCGCCGTTGTGGATCATGAAGCCGATCTGCACCATGGCGTCGGAATTACCGGCATTCGCCAAGGGCAGGAGGATGGACCTGGCGGCCTCAAAATCGCCTTCGTCATAA
The DNA here is from genome assembly GCA_015231605.1 of Alphaproteobacteria bacterium. GTDB lineage: Bacteria > Pseudomonadota > Alphaproteobacteria > Rhodospirillales > Magnetovibrionaceae > JADGBG01. The sequence goes on from JADGBG010000076.1 coordinate 12,144, forward strand.
GCCGCGAGCGCCTGGTCGAGCAACTTTTCCTGCGCTTCGTCCGCCAGGGCGGGCGGAAAGAACAGTACGGTCGCCGAAAGGCAGACGACAAGTGCTCGAATGAAAGCAATCATGATGAGAGTTTAGCGCGCAGTCTTGCACTAGGCAACGCCATGTCCAGAGCCTATGAATTGGGCCTGGGCGCGGTCACCGGGAAACTGGCGGGCGCGCTGGGAACCGGCGCGCGGGCGGGCCGCAACGTCCGCGCGGGCAAGGCCAACCTGCTGGAGCAAAGCCCCTGGGGCCTGACGGACAACGCCCCACCACACATTCACTTCAACCGGCCCCCGCAATCGCGGGGGCTTTTTTGTTTGCACGGATACAAAGGAGAAATCACATGCAAACCGCAGAAGGCCTGGATCTCATCTGGTGGATCTCGGCCGTGGAATTGCCAGCGCTGGCCGGACTGTTCTGGCTCACCTGGCGCAGCCACCGCGCCGCCATGGACGAGATCGACGAAGTCAGTCATGCGTCCGAGGTCGGGCTGGCGCACCTGCGCCAGATCCTCGACGCCTACAAACTGGACGTGGCGAAGAACTACGCCTCCATCTCGTATCTGCGCGACGTGGAGGAACGCCTCACCCAGCACCTCATCCGTATCGAGGAAAAGCTCGACATCAAGCGCGGCGAACGCGCGGGGGGTGGATGATGGACGCCGCCGTTCAGGCCGATACGTTGGAAGCCCGGCGCAACCGCGAAATCGACGTGCTGGCGCGCACGCTGTACGGCGAGGCGCGCGGCGAAAGCATTCGTGGCAAGGAAGCCGTGGCGTGCGTGATCCTCAACCGGGTCAAGCGAGCCAAGGATCGTGGCGGATACTGGTGGGGAGCCGATGTCATCGGCGTGTGTCAAAAGCCTTGGCAATTCTCGTGCTGGAACGTGAACGACCCCAACCGCGAAAAGCTGTTGGCGGTCGAACCCGGCAACCGCGTGTTTGATACCTGTGTGCGCATCGCCAAGCGCGCGCTGTCGGGCTGTATCGACGATCCGACGGGCGGCGCGACGCATTACCACACGCGCCACGTCAATCCGCCGTGGGCCGTGGGCCGTCCGGCATCCTTCGAAATCGGCCGTCATCTTTTCTACAACAGCATCGAATAAGGAGAAGCGCCATGTTCCCCGCAATACTCGGTCCGTTGCTCACGGGCCTCGTCAGCGTCGTCGATCAAGCGGTCGAAGACAAGGATCAAGCCGCCGCCATCAAGGCGCGGCTGCGCGAACAAGCCCTTGACGGCTCCATGAAGGAACTGGAGGCCGCGGCCAAAATCATCGTTGCCGAGGCCCAGGGCGAAAGCTGGCTGCAACGCAACTGGCGCCCCATGTTGATGGTGATGTTCGGCGCCATCGTTGCCAACAACTACATCGTGGTTCCCATCTTCAACACGCCCCCCGCGGACATTCCGCCGGACATGTGGGACCTGTTGAAGCTGGGCGTCGGAGGCTACGTCGTCGGACGCACGGTGGAAAAGGGGCTCAAGAGCTGGAAGGAAAGCTGACGCCCTCGCCATCATCATACCCACGCGAACGGCCGGCCCATCGCAAGGGCCGGCCGTTCGCGTTTACAGCAAAAGGAACTCGCAAATGTTCACCCTCACTCGGCCCATCAGCTGCACCACCAACACCACGCCCGAAGACGTCCTCGCGGCTAAGCAGGCCTTGCACATAAACGGTGACTATATTAATTTTTGCAATCAGGGGGGCGCGTTTCTAAACAAGGCAATGC
>JADGBG010000077.1 GCA_015231605.1 Alphaproteobacteria bacterium
AAACAAGACCGGGCGGCAAAGCCGCCCGGAAAGCCGGGGATTATGGGAATCGCCGGGCTTTGTGTCAATGGGTTAATAAAGAACCGCCGTCCCGGGGGAACGGCGGTTCGTTGTGCCGGAATGCCGGATGTCAGTTCGCTTTAAAGGTCTGAGTGCCGTCGGCATTGAAGGTGATCTCAGCATCCAGGTAGTATACGTGCTTGAGTTCCTCACGCAGCATCTTGGTGATGTCGAACGCTTCGCTACTACGTGCCCCGGTGGAGCACACGAACACCACGGGCTTGTCGGTGGGCAATTCGCCGATACGGTCTTCCAGTTCCTCGACCGGGATGTTGATGGAGTTGGCGAAATTTCTCTTGCCGAATTCACCCGGATCGCGCACGTCAACCAGGAAGATGCTGTCCGGCGCGCTGGCCATGATGCCCTGGAAGGATTCGAGTGTGATGGTAGAGCCATCGCCGCCAGTCTGGACCTTGGGAGCTTCGGCCTTGGGAGCCTCGGCATTGGCGACCTCGGCCTTGGGCGCGGCTGCGGCGCCGTCAGCGGCAACGCCCGGTCCATAGGCAGCCTCCCACGCCGGGTAGCCGGCTTGGAACAGCTTGATGTTGGTGTATCCCAACGCCTTGGCCTTGGTCGCGGACTTGAAGCTGAGCGGGCACTTGGGGCCGCCGCAATAGAAGATCAGTTCCGTTCCCTTGTCGGCCGGAAGTTGGTCGACCATCTTGTCGAAGAAGGTGTTGGGGATATTGATGGCCCCGGGAATGTGTCCGACGTCGTATTGCTTGCCCTTGGGGCGGGCGTCAATGATCACCGCGCCGTTGGGCTTGTCGACGATGTCCTTCACGTACGCGGCGGAAACGGATTCGAAGTTGCCCTTGGCGACCCATTCCGGCTGCCCCCCGGAATACACCGTGATGTTTGTATAGCCCAGCGCCTCGGCCTTCACCGCCGATTTGTGGCTGAGCGGGCATTTGTGGCCACCGCAGTAAAAGATGAGCATCTTGCCCTTGTCGGCGGGGAGTTGGTCGACCATCTTGTCGAAGAAGGTGTTGGGGATATTGATGGCCCCCGGAATGTGCCCGACGTCGTATTTCTTGCGGGTGGGACGAGCGTCGATGATCACGACGTCGTCACGCACGGGAATCGTGGCGTATTCATTGAACGCGTCGTATTCGATGATGTTTTTGTATTTTTCGAAGGCTTCTTCGGTCTCGGCCGCTTGCACGCCACCCCACGGGGCGGCGACGAAAGCCGCAAGCAAGCCCAGCAAGCCCATATTTGTTCCGATATTCATGATATCCCTCCCATTATACTGCGTCGAAACGGGCGCGGATCAGCGGCTCGAAGCCTGGAAACCATATGCGCATGACGCCTTGTCCGAGCGCCGGGGCCAGTCACGACCAGACGAGAGAAAATTCTACACCCATTCAGGGTGTTCGTGCACACCTTAAATAAGCAAAAAAGACAACGCCCGCGATGGGATAGCCCCCCCCGTTTGGCGATGCGCGAAACCTCTTTGTCATTGGCGAATAAAACCGTGGATATAAGTCCCGCATTGATTCTCCATTGAATTTGCTGTTATATTAGGGGCTGCGAATGTGTGCGGTGCTTCAGAAACTTGCCGGGAGGCCATTATGTTTAGGTCACAGCCTTTCGAACGTATTTCAACCATCATGCTGATCGTCGGCATGATGGTTTTTTCACAAGGAGCCCTGTCCGCCACGGGTGACACCTCAACGGCGGACCATGGCAAGTTCAAGGAATTGGAAGTCGACTTCAAAACGGGGCCGGAAGTTACCAAGGCGTGCCTCGTTTGCCACACCGAAGCGTCTAAGCAAGTCCACAAAACGCGGCACTGGACGTGGAACGTGGTCAACGACAAAACCGGACAGTTGCTCGGCAAGCGCAACGTCATCAACAATTTCTGCATCTCCACCCAATCCAACATCGCCTCGTGTTCGACATGTCACGTGGGATACGGTTGGGTTGACGGCACCTTCGACTTCACGTCCGAGGAACACGTGGACTGCCTGGTGTGCCATGACACGACCGGGACCTACGACAAGAAGCGCGTGCGCGAGGGCAAAAGCGTGAATTTCAAGCTTTTGGCGCAAAACGTCGGCAAGACCAGCCGCGCGACGTGCGGCGCCTGCCACTTCAAGGGCGGCGGTGGCGCGGCGGTCAAACACGGCGACCTGGATCCCTCCATGACCACGCCGGACATGTTCCTCGACGTGCACATGGATGAGGACGGCCTGAACTTCAGCTGCGCCACGTGCCACACCACCGACGCCCACATGGTCAGCGGCAGCCGCTACCAGCCGCGCGCCGAGGGCGTGGATCGGATCGTGGTTCCCGGCATGAAGGATCAGAGTTTGACGGCGTGTCAGGCCTGCCACGGCCCGCGCCCCATGCACAACGAAAAGCTCAACGATCACACGGACCGGTTGGCCTGCCCCACATGCCACGTGCCGGCGTTCGCACGCGGGGATTTCCCGACCAAGATGTGGTGGGACTGGTCGACGGCGGGCAAGCTTGACGCCGAAGGCAAGCCGATCCACGAACTGGATCACGAAGAGAACGAGGTCTACAACTCCAAGAAAGGTCATTTCCGCTGGGGCAGCGACGTCAAGCCCGAGTACGTCTGGTTTAACGGCACCGTTAATTACACCCTGGTGGGGGACAAGATTGATCCCACCCAGGTCGTCGAGATCAACAGGTTCGAAGGCAGCGCCGACGATCCCAAGTCCCGCATCTGGCCGGTCAAGGTGATGCGCGGCAAGCAGCCCTACGACGCCAAGCTTCTGACCATGGTTCCCGTCCACACCACCGGCAAGGACGGATTTTGGGAGCAGTTCGACTGGAACGACGCAGTGGCCAAGGGCATGGCCGCCGTGGGCCTGACCTATAGCGGCGAGTTGGGCTTTGCCGAAACCCGGATGATGTGGCCGATCGCCCACATGGTCGCGCCCGTGGAAAAAACCGTCGGGTGCGACGAATGCCACGTCCGCCAAGGCGGGCGGCTGGAAGGGCTGGGAGGTATGTACGTTCCCGGCCGCGATTATTGGCCGTGGGTGGATCTCCTTGGGTGGGGCATCGCCCTACTGTCGTTGATCGGCGTATTGGGCCACGGCGCCATCCGGTATGTCTCGCATCTGCGCGAGCGAAACGGTTGAGCGGGAAAAAGGGAGAAGTTCGTCATGACCCATCTGGAACTATCCGAAGTCCTTCTTTCCCGCCGGCAGGTCCTGGCCGGGGGCGGCGCGGCGGCGCTTCTCGCCAGCCTGGCGGGACTGGCCCCGTTGCCCGCACACGCGGAGCCCGCGGATGCCGAAGCCAAACTGGCCGAATTGACCGGCGGCGTGACCTTGCAAAAGGGACGCATCTCCATCGAGGTGCCGCCCTACACCGAATACGGCAAGCAGGTGCGCATCTCCATCGAGGTGGAAAGCCCCATGACCGACGCGGACCGGGTCAAGACCATCCACGTCTTGGCGGAACGCAACACGGTGCCGGAAGTCGCCTCGTATCATTTCGGCCCCCTGGCTGGACAGGCGCGAATCTCCACCCGCATCCGCGTGGCGACCACGCAAATTCTTCTGGTTGCGGCGGAAATGGCGTCCGGCGAAATCTATCTTGCCAAGACACGGGTCAAGGTGGCGCGTGGCGGCGGCGGCTGCGGTTGAACGAGGAGGACGAGAGATGTCCAGCATCACGACAAAGGGCCCGGAAGTCAAAGTCCCCCGTTACCTGACGCCGGGCGAAGACGTGCTGATCCGCACCAAGGCCTGGCACCCCATGGAAACGGGATGGCGCAAGACCCATGACGGCCAGACCGTCGAGCGCAACCGCATCCACACCTTCACCTGCGCCTTCAACGGCCAGGAGGTGTTCAGCGCCGATCTGCATTCCGGCGTATCGGCCAATCCGTACATGACTTTCTATGCCCGGGTGCCGGGGCCGGGGGTTTTTGAATTCAAGTGGATCGCCGACGATGGCGCCGTCTACACGTCGGCGGCGCGGATCGATTTGGCGAAACCCTGAAACCGCCCGGATGTTCCCGTACGGTCTGAAAAGTCACGACGTGCTTTGAAGGAGAACATTAGCCATGGCCGAACGCATTTATATCTTCAAGCGTTTCGAACGCTTCTGGCACTGGACCCAGGCGGCGCTGATCATCACCATGTTGATCACCGGCTTCGAAATCCACGGCAGCTATCACTGGCTGGGTTTCGAAACCGCGCAGGAAACGCACACCACGGCGGCCTGGCTGCTGATCGGTCTGTGGGTGTTCGCCATCTTCTGGCACTTCACCACCGGGGAATGGAAGCAGTACATCCCGACCACCGACAAGCTGGTGGCCATGGCGAAGTACTATCTGACGGGCATCTTCAGCCACGCCGAACATCCGTTCCGCCAGACCCAACTGCGCAAGCACAACCCGCTGCAGCGCCTGGCCTACCTGTTCGTCAAGCTGATGATCAACCCGTTGATCTGGATCAGCGGCCTGCTCTACCTCTACTACCCGAGCTGGGATGCGTGGGGTTTGAGCAGCCTAGGTCTGACGCTCGGCATCGTGGCGTTCTTCCACCTGGTGGCGGCGTTCCTGATGCTGATCTTCTTCATCGTGCACGTCTACTTCGCCACGACCGGCCATACCCCCATGGCCCACATCAAGGCGATGATCACCGGTTACGAGGAAGTCGAATAACCATTACCGCGTTTACGGCTTCAGCTTGTAGCCGGTGGCGAACATGCGCCAGCAAATGAGCCAGAGGACGGCGTCGGTGACGGCGACGACCAGGATGCCGGTCAGTAGCGGGGCGTCGGCGTGGCCGATGAAGCCCGCGCGAAAGCCGTCGATCATGTAGAAGAACGGGTTCATCAGCGCCACCGTCTGGGCCGCTTCGGGCAGGCGGTGGATGGAATAGAACGTCCCCGACAGGAACGACAGCGGCGTGACCACGAAATTGGTGACCGCCGCGATGTGGTCGAACTTGTCCGCCCAGATGCCGCCGATCACGCCCAACAACGACAGCATCAGCGACGCCCCCACCGCATGGAACAGGATCAGCCAGACGTTGTGCACGTCAAACGGCACGAACACCGCCAAGGTCAACGCCACCACCACGCCCACCACCACGCCGCGCGTGGCCCCGCCCATGCCGATGCCGAAGGTCAGTTCGTGCGCCGTCAAGGGCGGCATCAGGGTGTCGACGATGTTGCCCTGGACCTTGGAGATCATCAGCGAACTGGACGTGTTGGCGAAGGCGTTCTGCGCGATCGCCATCATCACCAGTCCAGGCGCGAGGAATTCCATAAACGGCACGCCTTCGACCGCCGTGGCCGCGCGGCCCAGCGCCAGCGAGAACACCGCCAGGAACAGAAGCGTCGTCACCACCGGCCCGACGATGGTCTGGCTGTAGACCTTGAGGAAGCGGCGCACTTCACGCATGTAGAGGGTATAAAGCCCGAGGCCGTTGCTTGCCGTGATTTGGCGCATGTCGCTGTTCCCATGGATTGCGGTCGTTGCGCCATATATAGTCCGTTCATGAGCATAGGCAAAGCCACCTCGCGAAAACCCGCCAAACCGGGGCCGCGCACACCGCGCCGGATTACGCCCGAACGGATGGCCAACATCGCGCTGCATTATCTGGAACGCTACGCATCCAGCGCAGAAAACCTGCGGCGCGTGCTGGAACGCCGCGTCTACAAGGCGTCGCTGCACCACCCCGACATGGACGCGGCCGCCGCGCGGGGCTGGATCGAGGATCTGATCGCGCGCTACCGTTCGGCCGGACTGCTCGACGACGCCGCCTACGCCGAAAACCGCGCGAGATCGCTGATGGCGCGGGGACTGGCGGCGCGCTCCATCCGCATGAAGCTGTTGGAAAAGGGCGTCGGAAGCGACGACATCGACGCCGCCCTGGCCGCCCTGACGGAAGAAACGGCGGACCCGGAACTGCACGCCGCCGTCAAGCTGGCGCGGCGTCGCCGCCTCGGCCCCTACACTCCGGACGCGGATAAACGGGCGGAACGCCGGGACCGCGATCTGGCGGCGCTGGCGCGGGCGGGGTTTTCCTATGACATGGCGCGTCGCGTGGTCGACGCCGACGACCCCCAGGAACTGGAAGACCTAATCGCGCCGCCGCCGTGGGGCGTTCCATGAACCGGCCGGAACGGCCCCCGGCCGGTGTCGATGCACGGCGACCGCCCATCCGAACCTTCATATGACGTCATGCGGATGGGCGCGTTATACGGTCTGTAGGATCTTTTGCGTCAGGGCATGAACCGTGTCGACCATGCGCCGGCCGAAGGCGTCGCCATGGCCCGTCAACTGAAGGTCGGAAACCCTCTGCATGGCGTCCAGATGAAGCCGGATGACGCGCAGGCTGCGGGGGCACAAAGGCATCGGACGTTCCAGAAAACGGCACAGGTCGTTGCCGATGACGGTCAACAGATCATAGCCGAAGGTCCCCGCCTGCCCCTTCAAGTCATGGACGAGGCGGAACAGCTGTTTGCGGGCGCTTGGGTCGTCGGGATTGGCCTGTAGGGTTTTCATGGCGTCTTCGATGCGCGCCATGTCGTCGGGCAGACGGCAGAAGAATTCCTCGGCCAAGCTGTTCACGATGGCGTTGGCTGCCGTGTAATCCGTCACCATCGCGTTAACCATTTCATCTTGGTCGGAATCGAAGCCGAACAGCCGGCTGTCTTCCGGACTCGTCATGACGTCCATGCCCCCCGACATGCATATGAATATTGAGTGATTCTAGTTTACCGCGAGGAGGCGGGGCAATCCTCTGTTTGGATTAGACGGATATGGCAGGTCGGATAGCCGGTTTACACCCGGCGATCGTCCTTTATGATCGCCGGGAAAGCGCCGGGGCGGGTGACCCGCCCCTCCCTTCGTCCTCGTCAGCAAAAGGCCCGTGTTCCATGTCCGTGACCATCTTTCACAATCCGCGCTGCGGCAAATCCCGCCAGACCCTGCAATTGATCCGCGACCACGGGGTCGAACCGGAAATCGTCGAATACCTCGACACCCCGCCCAGCGCCGCGGAGCTCAAGGCCATCCTCAAGAAATTGGGCATGAAGGCCCACGACATCGCCCGCAAGAAGGAGGCGAAGGAAGAAGGGATCGACCTCAAGGCCCTTTCCGACGACGCCCTGGTCGAGGCGCTGGCCGCCCACCCGCGCGCCATCGAACGCCCCATCGTGGTCAAGGGCGCCAAGGCCGTCCTCGGCCGCCCCCCGGAAAACGTGAACGCAATTCTCTAAAGAATTTTGCTTACTCTCGCCGGGCGCCGCCTCCGGCGGCTTGGCCGCTCGCTCACTGCTCGCTGTGGCGGCGCGCCCCAGATTTGCCCTAAAACCCCCGCGACGCCAACGGCCTGAGCGCCATGTCGCCGGCTTGGGCGGCCCTGAGTTGGGCCAACAGTTTGTCGCGGTCGCGGGGCAGCGTCCCGGCCAGCGCCAGGGCGTTGGAGGCGTGGTTGGAGCGGAAGATCACCGGACGGGGCGGATCGAGGCGTTCCAGCAGCAACGCCTGTTCGGCCAGCATGCCGTCGTCGTCCTGCCGGACGAAATCCACGCCGTCCGGCTTGGCGAAAGCCTCGCGAAAACCGGATTCCAGGGACGGATCCAGCCCCAGTTGCAGGGTCGAGAGGTAGCGCGGGGCCACGCGGTTGATGAGCCCCGCCGTGCGTTCGATGTGCTCGCGCCACAGCCGCGTCCCGCCCAGTCCCAGGATCACGGTGGCCGACACCTTGATGCCCGCCGCGTCGGCGGCGAGAAGCGCGCGTTCCATCAAGCGGGCATCGCCCTTGCGGATGCGCCGCAAGATGTCGTCCGATCCGGATTCGATGCCGAGATACACCAGCGACAGGCGCTTTTCGCGCAACCGCGCCAGGTCTCCCGCACTTTTCTTGGCGAGGTTGTGCGGCGTGGCGTAACAGCTGACCCGCTGCAAGTCCGCAAAGCGCTCGCACAGCCGGTCCAGAACAGCCGCCAAGTGATCCATGGGCAGCGTCAACGCGTCGCCGTCGGCCAGGAACACCCGCGTGGCGTCCGGCCAGTCCCCGGCCGCGTCGTCAATGTCGGCGAACACCTCGTCCAGGGCGCGAACGCGAAACGCCTTGTCCGTGTACATGGAACAGAACGTGCAGGCGTTGAAGCTGCACCCCAGCGTCGCCTGGAGGATCAGGTTGGTTCCTTCCGACGGCGGTCGCCACAGCGGCATGTCGTAAATCGGCATGGGGGAAATGTAGTCTTTCTTGCGAGGTTGGCAAAACTTTCTTCATCTTTGCTGTGCCAGACTGCAAGCGCTTGAATCCCCGAACATATCGGCGGATACTACAGAATTGGCACGGAATATTTCTGACGGACATGGCGACGCAGGCGAAAAACAAGCCGCACAAACCGGGCGGCGACCACGGCCGGGGCGGGGCGGACGAGGCCCGGCGCATCTACGAGCTTGCGCTGGAACATCACCGTGCCGGTCGTCTCGACGCGGCCGTCAAGGAATACGCCCGGGTCCTGCGACTTACCCCGGACGCCGCCGACGTGTACAACAACTTGGGCGTGGCGTTGCGCAGCGCCGGCCGGCCCGAGGCCGCGGTGGCGTGTTACCGCCGATCGCTGGGTCTGCGCCAGAACGCCGCCAGCGTCTACACCAACCTGGGCAACGCGCTACGCGACATTGGTGAAATCGAACGCGCGGTCGAGGCGCATCGCCGCGCGGTCAAACATGCCCCGAAGTCGGCCAAGGCGCTGTTCAACGCGGGCTTGGCGTTCCGCGCCGCCGGTCATGGGAAGGCCGCGTTGGAGCATTTCACCCGCGCCGTGCAACTGGAGCCGACCTTCGCGCAATGCCGACTGGAGCACGCCGTGACCTTGCTGCAGATGGGGGACTGGACGCGCGGCTTCAAGGAGCTGGAAATCCGATTTTCCCTGCCCGGCCGCGATCCCCGGCGCAAGGACATCCCAACGTGGAACGGCTCGGCGCTCAAGGGGCGGCGCATCCTCGTCAACTACGAAGAAGACGAAGGAACCCTGGTCCAAATGGCGCGCTTCGCGGGCGTTCTGAAACGCAACGGCGCCGCGGTCGTAATGGAATGCCCCCCGCACCTGACGCACTTGGTGTCCAACATGGCGGATGTGGAGGCGGTGCTGAAACCCGCCGCGGCCCCCGTGAACATCGACGTGCAGGTTCCGCTGATGAGCCTTCCCGCGCGGCTCGGCACCACCTTGGAAAACCTGCCCGAAGACACGCCGTACATCACCGCGCCCAAATCCGGCGGTCTGGCGTTGAACATCCATCCGCGCACGCGCCTCGCCGTCGGGCTCGCCTGGTCGGGGTCGTGGGACGGGCGCAAGACCCAGGGCCCCAAACGGTCCGGCGATATGATGCTGGACGACTACTCCGAACTGGTCGGGGTGCCGGGCCTGCAACTGTTCGCCCTGGAACGGGGCGCGGGGGCGGGCGATATCGCGCGCTTGGGTTTTCAGCCGCTGATCGAAGCGACCGGCCACGCCATCATGGACGTCGCCGACATGGCCGGGGTGATCGACCAGTTGGATTTGGTGATCACCGTCGATGGGGCCGCCGCGCACATCGCGGGCGCGCTGGGCAAACCCGTGTGGATGCTGGTCGGCCCCGGCGCCAGCTGGTGTTGGCTGTTGGACCGCGAAGACAGTCCGTGGTATCCAAGTATGAGGATTTTCCGCAAGGCCGCCCAGGACCCTTGGACCGCCGCCGTGTCGCAGGTGCGCCAGGCCTTGATGGCGGTGTTGAAAGGCGCCGAGTAGGCTCATGACGGATACGCCCGACAAGGACGGCAAGGACAGGGCGGCTCAAGCCCCGGACGGCGGCGCGACGCAAGCGCCCGCGCCGTCCAGGAAGCCGGGGTTCTTCGCGCGCCTGTTCGGCCTCGCCGTCGACGAGAACGACATCGTGGTGGCCGTGGCCCCGTTCCTGGACGCGGGCGGCGCCGACCACGCCTCCACCGTGGCGGCGGCGTTCGAGGGAATCGAAGGCCTGCGCGCGCGGGTGCTCAAGGAAAAGTCCCCACTCACGGCCGAAGACAAACGATCCGACCAGTTGCCCACCGCCTGCGCTCAGGCGCTGAACTGGTTGACCAAGCACAACGCCGACGTGGTGCTGTGGGGCGATGCGCCGCCCACCGGCTCCTCGCTTTATATTTATTTCGCCGCCTCGCCGCCGGTCGACGCCGACCCGGCGGGAATCTTATCGCCGTTTCAAGCGCTGAACCTTCCGCTCGGTTTCGACAAGGACACCTTCGGCGGGCTGTTGCGCGCGGCGGCGCTCGCCGCCATGCACATCAACCACCCCGTCAAGCGCCAGCGGCGCAACATCCTGGCCGCCGAAGCGCTCGGCCAGGCCACCAAGGTGATCGACCACCTGCCCAAGGATTTCACCATGCGCGAGAAGGCCGCGGCCAACGCCATGTACGCCAACGCCCTGGCCGCCTTCGGCCACCTGTTCGGCGGGATTGAACTGCACCAGCGCGCGGTCAAGGCCTACACCGAAGCGATCAAGGGCACGCTCCGCTCCGAAAGCCAGACCAACTGGGCTTATCTGCAACGCAACCTGGGCGCGGTCCTGCAAATCATCGGCGAGCGCAGCGACGACATCCACACCCTCGAACAGGCGGGGGCGGCCTATCGCAGCGCGCTTGAGGTGTTCAATCCGGACTCCACGCCGTTCCCCTGGGCCACCAGCCTGAATCGGCTCGGAGAAGTTCTCTACCGTTTGGACATCAAGAGCGGCGAGATGAGCGGCATCAAGGAAGCACTGAGCTTCTATCAGTCGACCCTGAAGGTTCTCAGCCGCACCTCGACCCCGATGCTGTGGAGCGAGACCATGAACAACCTCGCCCAGGCGGCCCAGGTCCTGGGCCGCGAATTGAGCAACCCCGACGTTCTGGGCCGCGCGGTGGAAGCCTGCCGCCAGGCGCTCACGGTGCGCAAACGCAACATCCATCCCACCCTATGGGCGGCGACCCAGAACAACATGGGCAGCGCCATCTTCTTGCAAGGGCGTCTCACCGGCGACGACAAGTATTATCAAAAAGCCCTGGACGCGTTCGAAGGCGCGCACGAAGTCTATCAGCAGCTGGGCTTGACGCGCATGGTGGAACTCACCGAAAAAAACATCGCCCATGCCCGCCAGCGCCTGCCCGAACATACGGACAAGGGCGATCCGGGCGACCAGACCGAATGGTGGCTGATCGAAGACGACGATGAGTTGGAACGTGCACGCGATGGCGCGGACGCCCCGGCTCAACCGCTCGCGCCTCCCCCTCCAGAAGGCGGCGCCAAGTCTTAAGAAATTCCCGTTTTCCGATCAAGTTTTCGTGTAAATCCGGTTTTTCCTTAGCCCACGCGGGGCGTGCGGTGATATGCTCTCTTTGTAAGCCGCCGTCACTTTTCACGCACACCGGACCGGCATGAACGACAAAGCCCGACAGATTCGAAACCGCGTGCTCTATCCCATGAGCGCGGTTTTGTTGTTGATCATGGGGGTGTTCACCGCGGCGGCGTTCGTGTCGGAACGCAACGCCTGGGAGCGGGAACAAAACGCCCAGACGACGAGCGTGCGCAATCGGTTCCAAATCGAAATCCAACACAGTGCATCGGTATTGTCCGCGGCTCTCGCGGCTCTTCAGCGCGACACGGGACTGTCCGACGCCTTCAAGGCGCAGGACCGCGCCCGGCTGCTCGCTGCCGCCCGGCCGGTCTACGACGACTTGAACAAAAACCACGCCGTCACCCACTTCTATTTCCAAGGCCCGGATCGGGTCAATTTTCTCCGCGTACACCAGCCGGATCGTCATGGCGACACCGTCGACCGATACACCACCTTGGAAACCGAACGCACGGGTCGGCCGTTTTGGGGGTTGGAGTTGGGGCCGTTGGGCACCTTCACCCTGCGTTACGTCGCGCCTTACGTGGTGGGTGGGGAGTTTCTCGGGTATCTCGAACTGGGCATGGAAATCGAACATTCCCTGAGCGCCGTGGCGGAAGGCCTGGACGTGCGGTTGTCGGTGCTTCTGTTCAAGGACGCCGTGAAGCGTGACGTCTGGGAATCGGGCATGGCGCGGCTGAACCGCGTGGCCGCATGGGACCAGTTCGACAACTTGGTCACGATTTTCGAGGACGACCGCGGAATGCCCGACGCCATCCGGATGGACATCGACCGGCCACGGGGCGAGACGCGCACCGAAACGTCCACGCTCAAGGATCGGGACCGCGTGCTCTTCGCCAGTTTCATTCCCATCGACGCGGCGGCGCACAAACATATCGGTTATCTGGTCAGCGTCTCCGACGTCACCGGGGTTTCGCGCGAATTCGAACGGCACATGGCCCTTGTCGCCGGTCTGTGCATCGTCATTTCTTTGACCTATATCGTCGGACTGTTTTTGTTTTTGGGCCGTGTGGACGCATCGATCGCCGCCGACCACCGCACCTTGCGCGAACAGGACGACCAGTTGCGGCACGCCATGGCGGAACTGGTGCAAACCTCGCAGACCCTCGACCTCGCCCGCCAGGAAGCGGAATTGGCCAACCGCGCCAAGTCGGAATTCCTCTCTTCGATGAGCCACGAGCTGCGCACGCCGCTCAACTCCGTGTTGGGCTTCGCCCAAGTTCTGAAATACGATCCGCAAACCCCTCTCGCCCCAAAGCAGGTCGGGCCGGTCGAACGCATCCTCGACGCCGGCAACCGCCTGCTGGATCTTGTCGACGAAATTCTCGGCTTGGCCGAGATCGAAACCGGCGTCTTGAAACTCGAGATCGCCCCGCTCTCCGCCCGGGAGGTGATCGCCGTCGCCATGGACGCGGCGAAAAGCCTGTCCCTCCGACATGACGTCCGGATCGTCGACCGAACCCCGGACGCCCAGACCCTGCATGCCCTGGGCGACATGAAATGCGCGAGCCAGGTCCTCACGAGCCTGCTGTCCAACGCCATTCAATACAACCGCCCCGGCGGGGAAGCCGTCGTTACGGTCGCCCGCGTGGGCGTCGACCATGTCCGTTTCACGGTGGACGACGACGGCCCCGGCATTCCCGCCGAACGCCAGCAGGATTTGTTCACCCCCTTCAACCGCCTGGGCCGGGAAGCTCAGAACGTTTCCGGCGCCGGCATCGGACTGACGGTGGCGCAGAAGCTGGTCGTCATGATGGACGGCCGCATCGGCTTTTCCAGCACGCCCGGCAAGGGGTCGTCCTTTTGGTTCGAACTGCCCGAGGCCGACGCCGCAAGCGGCGGCGTAAACGACGCCGCGTCCGGCTTGGACATTCTGTATATCGATAACCTGCCGGCCAATCTGCGCCTGATGGACCATATCGCCGGCGGCTTCAAACCGACGCCCCTGAATATCCGTTCGGCCCACAGCCGGGAAATGGGGCTGAAGATGATGGCGTCCAACGCCCCGCGCGCGGTGGTTTTGAACTCCGCCCTGACCGGCGCCGAGACCCAGGCTTACCTGTCGCAGCTGCGCGCCGCCATCCCGCCGTCAGCGCCAATCATTCTGATCTGTCCGCCCGAACGCGTCGATGACACGCGTGCGTGCCGGAATTTGGGGGTCCAGGACATCCTCACGGAACCGCTCAACGTTCCCAAGATGATTCACAGTTTGAAAGCCGCGCTGGACCGTCCATCGTGACGACATGAAAAATCAATAGCTTACAGGCTATTTTCCCAACCCGTTCGGATCGGGCCCATGCCCGGGATGATCGTAAGCGTCCGGTCATGGCCACTTGTTCAGAGTGGATGCAGGAATTCGCTTG
>JADGBG010000078.1 GCA_015231605.1 Alphaproteobacteria bacterium
CTGATTTCTTCATTCCCACAAATACCTTGGGCGCATGGCGGGGACACGATCCGATGTTCCCGGCGGGAAATCGGTCATGTCCCCGGCATGCGTCTGGCGTTGTCATGTCCCGGGTTCGCGTCTGACAGTGGCGCCCCCCACAAATACACAAAAGGGCGGACATGTGGGTGTCCGCCCTTTGTTTTATTCTGCGCGTTGGGGGGTTACTCCCACTCGATCGTCCCCGGCGGCTTGGAGGTACAGTCGTAGACCACCCGGTTGATGCCGCGCACCTCGTTGATGATGCGATTGCTGACGCGGGACAGGAATTCCATGTCGAAGTGATAGAAGTCCGCCGTCATGCCGTCGGTGGAGGTGACGGCGCGCAGCGCGCAGACGTAGTCGTAGGTGCGCGCGTCGCCCATCACGCCCACGGTCTGCACCGGCAGCAGCACCGCGAAGGCCTGCCAGATGGCGTCGTAGAGACCGGCGTTGCGGATTTCCTCCAGATAGACCGCGTCGGCGTTGCGCAGGATGTCCAATTTCTCCTTGGAAATGCCCCCCGGCAGGCGGATCGCCAGACCCGGCCCCGGGAACGGGTGGCGGCCGACGAAGCGGTCCGGCAGGCCCAGTTCGCGGCCCAATTCGCGGACTTCGTCCTTAAACAGTTCGCGTAGCGGCTCCACCAGCTTCATGTTCATGCGTTCCGGCAAGCCGCCCACGTTGTGGTGCGACTTGATGGTGACCGACGGGCCACCCGTGAACGACACGCTTTCGATGACGTCGGGGTACAGCGTGCCCTGCGCCAGGAAGTCCGCGCCGCCGATGTTCTTGGCTTCCTGTTCGAACACGTTGATGAAGGTGGCGCCGATGATCTTGCGTTTCTTTTCCGGGTCCGACACGCCGTCGAGCTTGCCGAGGAACAGGTCCGACGCGTCGCGGTGCACCAGCTTGATGTGGTAGTGGTCGCGGAACAGGGTGACGACTTCCTCCGCCTCGCCCTTGCGCATCAGGCCGGTATCCACGAACACGCAGGTGAGCTGGTCGCCGATGGCTTCGTGCAGCAACACCGCCACGACGGACGAATCGACACCGCCCGACAGGCCGCAGATCACGTTGCCGTCGCCGACCTGGGCGCGCACCTTGGCGATTTCCTCTTCGCGGAACTTGCCCATGGTCCAGTCGCCCCGGCACCCGCAAACCCGGTGGGTGAAGTTTTCGATCAGCTTCGCGCCGTGGGGGGTGTGCACCACCTCGGGGTGGAACTGCACGCCGTAGAAATGTTTTTCATCGTTGGCGATGGCGGCGAACGGCGCGCCTTCGGTCACGGCCACGGGACGGAAGCCTTCGGGCAACGCGGTGACGCGGTCGCCGTGGCTCATCCACACCTGTTCTTTCGCGCCCACGGCCCACACGCCGTGGAACAGGTCGCAATCCGCCACCACGTCGACGTAGGCCCGGCCGAATTCGCGGTGATCGGAATTTTCCACCTTCCCGCCCAATTGCGCGCACATGGTCTGTTCGCCGTAGCAAATCCCCAAGACCGGCAGGCCCATTTCGAACAGTCCCTGAGGCGCGCGCGGCGTGTCGACGCCGGTCACCGACGCCGGGCCGCCCGACAGGATCACGCCCTTGGGCCCGAAGGCCTTGATGCTGTCCGCCGTGACCGCGTTGAAGGGCTGGATTTCCGAATACACCCCCGATTCGCGCACGCGCCGCGCGATCAACTGGGTGACCTGGGATCCGAAATCGATGATGAGAATACGCTCGTGCATGGGAGACTCGCCGTCCTGAAGTTTCAGGCCCGGACCTTACCCGATGCCCGCCTTTTTCGCCACAGCTTTCGCCCCCTGCCCCTTGCCAAGCGGGCCGGGATGCCCCACCTTTTCCCCAGTCACGCATTTTCAACTGGGACACGACCATGATCGACAAAATATACATCCCCCTGCCCGGCCGGGGCCTCATCCGCATCGCCGGCCCTGATGCACGGGATTACCTGCAAGGCCTGGTGTCCCAGGACATGCGCCGGGTGGCCGCCGACACGGCGGTCTATTCGGCGTTCCTCACGCCGCAAGGCAAGTTCATGTTCGATTTCTTCTGTTTCGAGATGGACGGCGCGCTGGTGCTGGATTGCGAGGCCGCGCGTCGGTCCGACTTCTTCAAGCGGCTTTCCATGTACAAGCTGCGCTCCGACGTGCAGCTGTCCGACGTCACCGACGCCTTCCAGGTCCACGCCGTGCCGGACGGCCTCGACCTTCCGGCGGAACGCGGCCAGGCCGCCCCGTTCGGCGCCGGCGTGGCGTACCGCGACCCACGTCATGCGGGTGCCGGCTGGCGGGTGGTGCTGCCCTCGGGCGACACGGCGGCGCTGGAAGCCGCAGGCCTCGTCCCCGGCGCGATCAAGGATTACGAACGCCTGCGCCTGTCGCTGGCGCTGCCCGATGGCGCGCGCGACATGAGCGTCGACAAGGCGTTGTTGCTGGAAAACGGATTCGAGGAACTGGATGGCGTCAGCTTCGGCAAGGGCTGCTTCATGGGCCAGGAGCTGACGGCGCGCACGCGCTATCGCGGCCTGGTGAAAAAGCGCCTGCTGGCCGTCGACATCGACGGCCCCGTCCCCGCGCCCGGCACGCCCATCGAAAAGGACGGCAAGGACGCGGGCGAAATGAAATCCGCGATCGACGGCGTCGGCGTCGCGCTGATGCGTCTCGACGCCCTGGAAGACGGCGGGACGTATGCGTGCGGCGACGCGACGCTCACCGTCCGCGTGCCCAGCTGGGTGGTGTTCCAGGAACGGGGCGGCGACGCATGAAACACAAGGCCCCGGACGACATCGGCCAGTTGCTGGGCGTCCTCGGCCACCTTTACGACCACACCCTGAAGAAGCACGGCCCCAGCGCACCCGGCGTTCTATGGAAGGATGCGGACGCCCAGGTGCTCCGCCTCGAAGTGCTGTTGTCCACCGTCGGGGCGGAAGATTTGAACGGCCCCATCACCGTCAACGACCTGGGGTGCGGGTACGGCGCGCTGTTCGATTTGTTGAAAGACGACCCGATGATGCGGGACGGGCGGTATTTCGGCTATGACATTTCTCCCGCCATGGTGCGGGCCGCCCGCGCCCGCCACGCCGACCCCCGCGCCGCGTTCTTCGAAAGCCCGGTGGCGACGGAGCGCGCGGACTATTCCTTCGTGTCCGGCGCCTACAACATGAACCTGGGCGCGGATACGAACATGTGGGGAGATTACGTGCGGAACAACCTCACGCGGCTGTGGGAGCGAACGGGCAAGGCGTTGGCCTTCAACATGCTGGATTCCCGCGCGAAGACCCGCATCGACGATCTGTATTACGCCGATGCCGCCACGTTCCTCGATTTCGCGAAATCACTCAGCCCCCACGTCGAATACGTCGACGACTATCCACTGGACGAATTCACCATCCGGGTGCGGCGCTGAGGCGCGTCCTCACGCCTCCGGCGCGATGGATTGCAGACGGTTGCGCAGCGCCGTGTCCTTGAGGCCGTCGACCTTGGCGGCGCACAGTTTCAACATCTGTTGTTCCAACTGGCCGAAACAGCGGCGGAACGCGGCGATGCGCTCAGAATCCTCGCCGCTCACGGTTTCGGGATCGATGAAGGACCAATGCACGATGACGGGATTGGAATACCAGATCGGCGCGCGCGCCTTTTGCGCCTCGTCCGTCATGGTCACGACCGCGTCGAGACGGGGCGCCATCGGCGCGGCGAATTCGTTCCAGCTTTTGGCCTTGAGGCCGGAAATGTCGTACCCGGCCTGCTTGAGGGTTTCCAGGGCGTAGGGGTTGACCGTGCCCATCGCCTTGACGCCCGCGCTGTAGGCCTGAAACTGCCCCCGGCCCAACTTGTTCAGCAGGGCCTGCGACATAATGGACAGGCTGGTGTTCGCCGTGCAGACAAACAGCACGTTGAAGGCCATCTGGTTCTCCGCTCCCCCATTCGCCGGACCGTTCGCCGCCGAGGCTTGAATCGCGTCAGGCGTTGGTTTCCGCATCAACGCCCAGCGCGGCCTGGGCCGCCGCCAGACGCGCGATGGGAACACGGTACGGCGAACAGGACACATAGTCCAGCCCGACATCGTGGCAGAAGCGGATCGAGGACGGATCGCCGCCATGCTCGCCGCAAATGCCGGCCTTGAGACCATCGCGGACGGCGCGGCCGCGCTCCACCCCCATGCGCACCAACTGACCCACGCCGTCGCGGTCCAGGGTGACGAACGGATCGGTCGCCAGAACGCCTTGCTGGGTGTAGACCGTCAGGAACCGCCCGGCGTCGTCGCGCGACAGGCCGAATGTGGTCTGGGTCAAGTCGTTGGTGCCGAAGCTGAAGAATTCGGCGTCCTTGGCCAACTCGCCCGCCAGCAACGCCGCGCGCGGCAATTCGATCATGGTGCCCACCTGATAGGCCACCTTGACGCCGCGCGCCTCCATCACCGCCTCGGCGGTTTCCACCACCAGGCGTTTGAGCCGCGACAGTTCCTCGCGGTCCGCCACCAGCGGAATCATCACTTCCGGGTGCGCCTTGACGCCCTTGTCGGCGAGGTCGCACGCGGCCTCGAAAATGGCGCGGGTCTGCATCTCGTAGATTTCCGGATAGGTGATCGCCAGACGGCAGCCGCGATGGCCCAGCATGGGGTTGAATTCGTGCAGGTCCTCGGAACGCGCCCGAATTTCGTCGGCAGCCACGCCGAGTTCGTCGGCCACTTCATCCACGTCCTTTTGCGTCACCGGCAGGAATTCGTGCAGCGGCGGGTCGAGCAGGCGCACCGTGACCGGCAGGCCCTCCATGATGGTGAACAGATCCGCGAAGTCCTGGCGCTGGTACGGCAGCAGCTTGTCCAGCGCGGCGCGGCGGTCGTCGACCGATTTGGCCAGGATCATTTCGCGCATGTGGATGATGCGCTGGGGATCGAAGAACATGTGCTCGGTGCGCGCGAGGCCGATGCCCTCCGCTCCGAAGCCGCGCGCCACCTTGGCGTCCTCGGGCGTTTCCGCGTTGGCGCGCACGCCCAGACGGCGCACCTCGTCGACCCACTCCATCAGGATGGCGAAGTCGCCGCTGAGTTCCGGATCGACCGTCGGCACCAGGCCCTTCATCACCTCGCCGGTGGAGCCGTCGAGCGTCACCAGGTCGCCTTCGCGGAGCACTTCGCCCAGCGCCGTCAGGGTCTTGGCGTTGACGTCGACCTTGATGTCGCCCGCTCCCGACACGCACGGCGTACCCATGCCGCGCGCCACCACGGCGGCGTGACTGGTCATGCCGCCACGCGTCGTCAGGATGCCCTTGGACACGTGCATGCCGCCGATGTCGTCCGGCGACGTTTCCACGCGGGCCAGGATCACGTCCTCGCCCCGGCCGACCCAATCCTCGGCGTCCTTGGCGTTGAACACCAGCTTGCCCGACGCCGCGCCCGGCGACGCGGGCAGGCCGCGGCCCAGGATTTCGCGCGGGGCGTCCGGGTCAAGGGTCGGATGCAGCAACTGGTCCAGGTGCCCCGGTTCGATCCGGCGGATGGCCTCGTTCTTGTCGATCAGGCCCTCGTTCACCATGTCCACGGCGATCTTCAACGCGGCCTTGGTGGTGCGCTTGCCGCCTCGGGTCTGCAGGATCCACAGCACGCCGTGCTGGATGGTGAATTCCATGTCCTGCATGTCTTTGTAGTGCTCTTCGAGGGTGTGGCGCACGCCATCGAGTTCGGCGTAGAGCTCCGGCATCACCTCTTCCAGGCTGGGCAGGTCCATCCCGGCGGCCTGCTTTTCCGCCAGCGACAGGGGTTGGGGCGTGCGGATGCCCGCCACCACGTCCTCGCCCTGGGCGTTGACCAGGTATTCGCCGTAAAACACGTTCTCGCCGGTGGACGGATTGCGCGAGAAGCACACCCCGGTGGCGCTGTCCTCGCCCATGTTGCCGAACACCATGGCCTGGACGTTCACCGCCGTGCCCCAGCTTTCGGGAATGCCGTGGAGCCTCCGGTACGTTTGCGCGCGCTTGTTGGACCAGCTGCCGAACACCGCGCCGATGGCTGCCCAGAGCTGCTCCATCGGATCCTGGGGGAAGGCCTTGCCGGTGTGTTCCTCGACGATCGAGATGTAACGCGGTACCAGGGTTTTCCAGTCCTCCGCCGTGAGGTCCGTGTCCAGCACCAGATCGTGGGTGGATTTGTAGGCCTCCAACAAATCCTCGAAACGGAAATGCTCCACCCCCAGCACCACGTCGCCGAACATCTGAATGAAACGGCGATAGCTGTCGTAGGCGAAGCGCTCGTCGCCGCTCTTACGCGCCAGCATCTTCACCGTGGTGTCGTTGAGCCCCAGATTGAGGACTGTGTCCATCATCCCCGGCATCGACGCCCGCGCGCCCGAGCGCACGGACAGAAGCAGGATGCGGTCGTCGTCTTGACCGGCATGGGTGAACGGCGCGTTCATGATCTCTTCGATCTTGCGCACCGCGTCCTGGACCTGATCCTTGAGCCCCTCGGGGTAATGGCCTTCCGTCTTGGTGAAATGGGTGCAGACCTCGGTGGTGATGGTGAAGCCGGGCGGCACGTGCAGGCCGATCGCGCTCATTTCATGGAGGTTCGCACCCTTGCCGCCCAAAAGGTTGCGCATGTTCGCACGCCCTTCCGCGGTTTTGGCGCCGAAGGAATAGGTCCACTTGTTCGACATCGGCTTAGCCCTCGATTTTGGAGAAGTCGGCTACTTGGTTCATGACACTTAGGATTTGCGACAAAATCTTCAAGCGATTCGCCCGCACGCCCGCGTCATCCACATTAACCATAACCTGATCGAAGAACGTATCCAAGGGGCCTCGCAACTTGGCGAGCGCCGCCATGGCGTCTTCGAACTTTTCCGCCCCGGCAAGCGCCGCGCCATCCGCGCCAACGCCTTGCAACGCGGCGAAAAGTCCCCGCTCGGCGTCCTCGACGAACAGGGCCGCGTCGGGCGCGCCGTCGTACGTGACGCCGTCTTTTTTCTCCTCGATGCGCAGGATGTTGGCGGCGCGCTTGTGCGCGGCCAACAGATTCGCGCCGTCGTCGGATTTGAGGAAGGCGCCGAGCGCGTCCACCCGCGCCAGCAAGCGCACCAGATCGTCCTCGCCGCCGAGCGCGAACACCGCGTCGATCAGGTCGTGACGCACGCCTTCGGATTTCAGGTGAACCTTGAGACGGTCGGCGAAGAAGTTCAGAAGATCGCGTGAAACAATCTGAGCTTTTTTGCCAACAGCTTCACGGTGAATACTTGTTGCTGTTGCACCACCCCAATTGTGTTGCCACTTGCCTTCTCTTTCATCGCTTCCCCAACGATAGGCCTTAAATGCTGTTTGCAGCATATCGCTGAGAGAAACACGAAGACCGTTTTCTACAATCATTCGGATGATGCCCAATGCTGCACGGCGTAATGCGTAGGGGTCTTTGGAGCCGGTTGGTTTTTCGTCAATCCCCCAGAACCCCGCCAGCGTGTCCAGCTTGTCCGCCATGGCGACCGACACCGACACCGGCGCGGAGGGGCAGGCATCGCTGGGCCCGGCCGGGGAATAGTGTTCCGCGATGGCGTCGCCGACCGCCTGGGGCTCGCCGTCGTTCAATGCGTAATACCGTCCCATCACGCCCTGGACTTCCGGGAATTCGAACACCATGCCGGTGACCAGATCGGCCTTGCACAGCTTGGCAGCAGTTTGTGCCAGGGTCTTGTCCGCGCCGACTAGGCCCGCCAAGTCTCCAGACAACGCGACCATCCTATCAACCTTCTCCTCCACCGTACCCAGCTTGGCGTGGAACACGATGTCCTTGAGCTGCGGCGTGCGCGCCGACAGGCGCTGCTTGCGGTCCTGGTCCCAGAAGAACTTGGCGTCCGACAGCCGCGCGCGCAGCACGCGTTCGTTGCCCGCGACGATGGCCTGGCCACCGTCCGGGGCCACCTGGTTGGACACCAGGATGAACTTGGGCGCGAGCTTGCCGTCATGATCCAGCATCGTGAAGTACTTTTGGTTCACGCGCATGGTGGTGACCAGGACTTCCGGCGGCAGGTCCATGAACGCCGCGTCGATGGAGCCCATCAACACCACCGGCCATTCCACCAACCCGGTGACTTCCTGCAACAACCCTTCGTCGGGGTTGAGCGTCAGCCCGGCCTTTTCCGCAAGCTTTTCGGCCTGGCTGACGATTTCCGCGCGCCGCTCGCTCGGGCACAGCATCACGTTGGCCGCCGCCAGCTTGGCGCGGTAGTCGGCGAAGTCCGACACCGCGATGGCGTCCGGGGCCAGGAAGCGGTGGCCGTAGGTGTGCTGGTTGGCCTCGACGCCTTCGTACGCCACCGGCAACACCTTGCCGCCGAACAGCGCCAGGATGTTGTGCAGCGGGCGCACCCAACGTTTCGCGCCGGAACCCCAGCGCATGGACTTGGGCCAGGGCAGCGCGTTCAGCGCGTCGTCCAGAATGGCGGGCAGCACGGCGGCCGTGGGCTCGCCTTTCTTTTCGATCACAGCGAAGTAGAACATCTTGCCCTTCACCTCGCGCTGTTCGCAGTCGTCCAGCGTCAAACCGCCGAGCGAGCCGAGGAAGCCCTTGAGCGCCTGTTCCGGCGCGCCCACCTGCGGCCCCTTGCGTTCGTCCCGGACGTCCGGCTGCTGTTCGGGCAGGCCGTCGATGACAAGGCACAGGCGGCGCGGCGTGACGAAGGCTTCGGAGCGGGTCCAGTCCAGCCCGGCCTTCTTGAGGCCGTCTTCCACCAGACGCTTGAGGTCGTCCGCGGCGCGCGCCTGCATGCGGGCGGGGATTTCCTCGGAAAACAGTTCGAGCAACAATTCGGCCATCACTGAGCCCCCCCGTCCACGGTCTCACCCGCCAGCCACGCATCGCAGCAGCCCTTGGCCAGCGCGCGCACGCGCCCGATGTAGGCCTGGCGTTCGGTCACCGAAATGACGCCCCGCGCATCCAGCAGGTTGAAGGTGTGCGACGCCTTGACGCACTGTTCATAGGCCGGCAGCGCCAGGGGCTTGTCCAGGCCCAGCAGCATCTGGCAGACGTCCTCGGCGCTCTTGAACTGGGCGAACAGCTTTTCCGTGTCGGCGTGTTCGAAGTTGTAGGCGGACTGTTCGCGTTCATTGCGCAAAAACACGTCGCCGTAGCGCACGCCCGCGCCGTTCCAGTCCAAGTCATAGACGTTCTCGACGCCCTGGATGTACATGGCGAGGCGTTCCAGGCCATACGTCAATTCCACCGAAACCGGGTCGCATTCGATGCCGCCCACCTGTTGGAAATAAGTGAACTGAGACACTTCCATGCCGTCGCACCACACTTCCCAGCCCAGTCCCCACGCGCCCAGCGTCGGGCTTTCCCAGTCGTCCTCGACGAAGCGGATGTCGTGCTTGGCGGAATCGATGCCCAACGCGCGCAGACTGTCCAGATACAGCTCCTGCGAATTGGGCGGCGACGGCTTCATGATCGCCTGGAACTGGTAATAGTGCTGCAACCGGTTGGGGTTTTCGCCGTAACGCCCGTCGGTGGGACGGCGCGACGGCTGGACGTAGGCGGCCTTCCACGGCTTCGGCCCCAGCGCGCGCAGCGTGGTCGCCGGGTGGAACGTGCCCGCGCCGACCTCCTGGTCGTGGGGTTGCAGGATCACGCAACCGTGCCCGGCCCAAAAGGCCTGGAGCTTCAAGATCAGGTTCTGGAAACAGGTTTCCGGATTGGGTGGGGGCACGGCGGCCATGGACGTCACCTCGGATGCAAACACGTAACAACAAAGAAGCGGACGATAGCCCCCCGCCGGGAACCGGTCAAGGCGCGGAACGCCGTGGGAATCCTGGATTTTCGAAGATCAAACGAACGGGCAGTTTCCCCGCCCGCACGACGCCGCCCCCTGCGCCACGTAGGACCGGCACACCGGACATTCGACCATGTTCTCGACGCCCTTTTGCCGGGGAGCGTCCTGGTCCCGAACGGCCTTTTTCTCGGCCCTCTGATCCTGCAAGCGCGCGAGCATCCTGAAGGCCTGCCAAACGGCGAAAACGACGACGATGGTGAACAAAATCTTGGTGATCATGGGACCTTTGTAGGGGGCCGCAAGGCGGGGGTCAAATGATTAACGAAAGCGCGCCGCCCTTGAGCGCCGCGTCGGCGGCCTGCGTGTAACGCCCGTCCGCTTCGTGCAGCGCCAGGCCGGGGGCAAGGGCCAGCGGCGTGCGGATCCCCTTGCGCGCCCGCACGATGACCCGGCCCGCCGGCTGACCCGCCCTCGGCCACAACGGAAACACCACGATTTCCCCCGCCGGACCGTCGAGGTGCGCCAACAGCTCCGCCAACCGGTCGGCGCGCTGGATGAAGGTGATCGAACCCTTGGTGCGGCAGAATTTCAGCGCCTGGCGCACCCAATCGCCCAGGCCCGCGTCGCCTTCCACGTGCGCCGCGCGCTTGGACGGGTCGGGCGGCGGGTTGCCGCGTTCCGCCCCCAAATAAGGCGGATTGGCGAAGACGTGGTGATACCCGTCCGGGCGGATTTCCGCGGGCGGGGCCAGGATGTCGCCCGTGAACACCCGCACGCGGTCCTGGACGCCGTTGGCCGCCGCGTTGCTCCGCGCCAGGGCCGCCAAGTGGGGTTGCAGTTCCAGCCCGTCGAAGCGCACGCCGTCCAGGCGCGCCGCCGCCGACAGCATCGCCGCGCCGACGCCGCAGCCCAGATCCAGAGCCGTTTCCCCGGCCCTGGCGCGCAAACTCGCGGCGAGAAGCACCGGATCGACGGCGGCGCGGTAGCCGTCGGCCGGCTGGCGCAGGATCACGTGTCCGCCCAACAGACGGTCTTCGGTGGTTTCGCACATGGCACACGGTTCCAGTACGGACTTGACCGCGCCCCCCTGGGGCGGTCATATAGCACCACATTAGCGCAATCGGGACGGGTTTCCAGGGGGAAACCCCCGCATCCAAAAGCTGGAGAACACCACCGTGGGCGTGGCCGCGAACATCAATGACACTTCCCAGGCATCGCCGCTTGAGCGTCTGGCGGCTCTGGTCGAAGACGACATGAAGGCCGCCAACCAGGCCATTATCGAGCGCATGCACAGCCCCGTGTCCCTGATTCCCCAGCTGGCCGGACACATCATCGCGTCGGGCGGCAAGCGCCTGCGCCCCATGCTGACACTGGCGTCCGCGCGGCTGTGCGGCTATGGCGCGGGGCCGGACGAACAGCGCCACGTTCTGCTGTCGGCGTGCATCGAATTCATCCATACCGCCACGCTGCTGCACGACGACGTGGTGGACGAAAGCGATTTGCGCCGGGGCTCGGCCTCGGCCAACGCCATCTGGGGCAACAAGGCCAGCGTCCTGGTGGGCGATTTCCTGTTCACCCGTTCGTTCGAACTGATGGTCGGCGACGGGGATCTGGAGGTTCTGCGGATTCTCTCCAAGGGATCCTCGGTCCTGGCCGAAGGCGAGGTCCTGCAACTGGTCACCGCCAACGACACCGACACGACCGAAGCGGCGTACCTCGAGGTGATCGAGGCCAAGACCGCCGAACTGTTCGCCGCCGCCGCCGAACTGGGCCCGGCCATCGCCAAGCGGCCCAAGGAAGAACAGACCGCCATGCGCGCCTACGGCCAGAATCTGGGCATCGCTTTCCAACTGATCGACGACGTGCTCGATTTCTCCGCCAAGCAGGAAACCATGGGCAAGGCCGTCGGCGACGATTTCCGCGAGGGCAAGATCACGCTGCCCATCGTGCTCGCGTTCGCCCGCGGCACCGGGGAAGAGCGCGAATTCTGGCGCCGCACCCTGGAGGACCTGGACCAAAACGACGACGATCTGGCCCGCGCGATGGAGCTTCTCACCAAACACAACGCGCTGAGCGACACCGTGGACCGCGCGCGCCACTACGGCAAGCTGGCGACCGACGCCATGGCTGTGTTCCCCGACAGCCCCATCAAGGCCGCCATGGTCGACGTGGTGGATTTCGTCGTCGACCGCGCCTACTGACCCCATCCGGCAAAGAAAATTTGGGTCCTTGCCTTGTCGGGGCGCAGACGCTATATAAGCGCCCACCCGCGCCGTGGCGCGTATATCGGAGTGTAGCTCAGCCTGGTAGAGCACTGTCTTCGGGAGGCAGGGGCCGGAGGTTCGAATCCTCTCACTCCGACCAATCAACCCCTTGGGAAACCAAGGGGTTTTTTGCTTTTTTACGAGAATTTCCTGAATTTGGTGGCTTCCCGCCCGCAAAACGGAATATTTTGAGGGAGGAGACAACCCCTGCCCCCCGAGGACTGGAGCCGATGTTCCGCATTCGCCGCGTCTACGACGATCTTCTGCCCATCAACCGCTCGGCCATCGCCCAGGCGCAGGACATCATCCGCGCGCAGTTCACCGACATGTCGGACGCGAAAATCCGGGAGATTCCGGAAAAGCTGCTGAATCCGATGAAGTACGACTTCCGAACCGTGCTTTTGGTGTGCGACGACCGCAAGGGACGCGTCAAGGGGTTCGCCCAGTTTTCGGCCCAGCCGAGGCTCAAGTTCGGTTTCCTCGACATCATCGCGCTCAACGACAGTTCCAAGGGCGGCGGGCTGGGCGCGGCGCTTTATGAGCGCGTGCGCGAGGAGTGCGTCGCGCTCGGCCTCGACTGGCTGTTTTTCGAATGCCAGACCGACTTGGCGCGCGATAACGACGACCCGGCCCAGCTCAAGGAAAACCGGGCGCGGTTGCGGTTTTACGAACGCCTCGGCGCGCGGCCGGTCATGGGCACGCAGTACGAACGCCCGCGCAAGGCCAACGCGGGCAACGCCTACTTTCTGATGGTGGACGACCTCGACTGGGAAGGCGGGCTGGACCTCAAATCCGCCCATGCCGCCGTTCAGGCGATCTTGCGGCGCAAGTACAAGTCCCTGATGACGCCGCGCGAAATCGACAAGATCCTGGCCTCCTTCACCGACGACCCGGTGCGGGTGCGCCCGCCGAAATACGTCAAGGCCGCCCGCCCGCAGGTCTACCCGCGCATTGCCGGGGACAAGAAGATCCCGCTGTGCGTGACGGACGGTCATTCGATCCATCACATCAAGGATCACGGCTATGTCGAACTGCCGGTGCGGGTGAGTTCGATCCTCGAGGAACTCGACCAGACCGATCTGTTTCGGCGCATCCCGCGCAAGCATTTCGCCGACCGCCATATCCTGGCCGTGCACGACAAAAAGTTCTTCAAATTCTTCAAGGAAGTGGCGCTTTCGATCGAGCCGGAGAACTCGCTGTTCCCCGATGTCTTCCCGATCCGCAAGCACGTCGGCGAGCCGAAACCCATCCGTTCGCACGCGGGCTATTACTGCATCGACGTCTACAGCCCGATCAACCGCAACGCCTTCCTCGCCGCGCGCGAGGCGGTGGACGCGACCCTGACGGCGGCGGCGGCGATCGAAACCGGCGACCACTTCGCCTATGCCCTGGTGCGCCCGCCCGGCCATCACGCGGGCAGCGACAGCTTCGGCGGCTACTGTTACTTCAACTCGACCGCCATCGCCGCCCACTACCTGTCCCGCCACGGCAAGGTCGCGATCCTGGATCTCGACTACCACCACGGCAACGGGCAGGAGGAAATCTTTTATAAGCGCGGCGACGTGTTTACGGTCTCCATCCACGGTGATCCGGCCTTCGAATACCCGTACTTCAGCGGTTACAAGGAAGATGTTGGCGAAGACGCCGGGCACGGCAGCAACCTCAACATTCCGCTCAAGCGGGGTATCGATGGGGCCGTGTACCTGAGAGCCCTGAAAAAGGCCTGCAAGGCCATCAAGGCCTACAGGCCCCACGTGCTG
>JADGBG010000079.1 GCA_015231605.1 Alphaproteobacteria bacterium
GTGGCGACTTCGTCGCGCGCGCGGTTGTGTTCGGTTTCCTGGTCGCGCAGCGCCTGGCGGGCGGCGCGTTCGGAATCGCGGGCGTCTTCGGCCTTTTCCCGCGCGGCGAGGGCGGCGGCGTCCGCGGCGTCCAGGTCCGCCCGGGCGGCGTCCAGCTGGCCGCGCACGTCCTTCAGGCGGTTGCGCTGTTCGAGCCTTGCGGCGGCGGCGGTCTTCGCGCCCTCGGTGATGGTGTATCCATCCC
Organism: Alphaproteobacteria bacterium; assembly: GCA_015231605.1. GTDB lineage: Bacteria > Pseudomonadota > Alphaproteobacteria > Rhodospirillales > Magnetovibrionaceae > JADGBG01. The sequence continues at coordinate 245 of JADGBG010000079.1, forward strand.
AGCGCCACAGCGCGCCGTCGCGGCTGACCAGGCGCTGGCCCTGCTTCAACTCGGCGGCGAGGCGTTCGCCGGTCCCTGCGTCGTCCACCACGCCCACCTGGGACAAGCGCCGCGCCAGCGCCGCCGGGGCCTGGGTCACGGCGGACAGAGCCGTCGCGCCGTCGGGCAGGGCGGGCGGGTCGGCATAGGGGTCCAGGACGGTCCAGTGGACCGGCGCCTCGATGTCCGACGACGCGTCCAGTTCTTCGCCCAGCGCCGCGCCCAGCGCCGCTTCGAACCCGGCCTCGACCGACACGGCGTCGACCATGGGCGGCCAGGTTTCCGGCTCGCCGGTTTCCAGCACCTTGGCCAGGGCCTGTTCCTCGGCTTCCAGCCTGGACAGGGCGACGCGCGCTTCCTGCAAATGGTGGCGGGCGTCCTCGGACGCCTCGCGGGTGGAGTGGGTGGCGACTTCGGAGGCCTCGACGCGGGCGCGCAACTCGTCCAGCTTGGCCAGCGCGGCCGTCATGCGCGCCTCGGCGGCGTTGAGGCCGCTGGTCTCGGCGGCGACGCGTTCCAGGTGCTTGCGTTGGTCGTTCAGTTCGCGCAGGCGGTGCAGCATGCGGTCGATGCGCGTTTCCAGATCCTGGCTGGCGCGCGTCAGGCTGGCGCGCTCCGCTTCGTCGGCGGCCAGCTTGTCGGTCAATTGCGTATGCCGGGTTTCCAGGTCGTTCACCTGGGCGGTGGCGTCGCTCAGCTCGCCCTCGGCCTTGGCGATGGCTTCCGTCTCGCCCGCGCAGGCGGTCACGATTTTGCTTTTTTCACCGCTGAGCCGTTCGGTCGCCTGGGCGGCGTCCTCGGCGAGCGCGCGTTCGCGGGCGATGTCGTGGCTGACCTGCTCCAGGCGATGCACGCGGTCCAGCCGCGCCGCCTCGATGCGTTTGACCTCGTCGTCCAGGCCTTCGCGCGCGATGGTCAGGCGCTGCAATTCGGCCGCCGCTTCGGCCTCGGTCACGCGGAGGCTCGGCACGCCCTCGGCGGCGGCGGCCTGAGCGGTGGTGCAGGCGGCGACGCGGGCGGTCAATTCGGCCACCACGCGCTCGGCTTGCTTCAGCTTGTCGCGGTCGACTTCCAGGCCATCCAGCGCCTTGACCCAGCGGATGTGGAACAGCAAGGCTTCCGCCTTGCGGATGTGGTCGGACAGGTTGCGATAGCGGGTCGCCTGGCGCGCCTGTTTCTTGAGGCTCTGCAACTGGCTTTCCAGGGTGATGAGAATGTCGTCCAGCCGCGACAGGTTGTTTTCCGCGCCGCGCAGGCGCAGCTCGGCTTCGTGACGGCGCGAATGCAGGCCGGTGATGCCGGCGGCCTCCTCCAACAGGATGCGACGCTCCGACGGCTTGGCGGAAATCACCTGGCCGATCTTGCCCTGGCTGACCAGCGCGGTGGAGCGCGATCCCGACGCGGCGTCGGCGAACAGCAACTGCACGTCCTTGGCGCGGACTTCCTTGCCGTTGACCTTGTAGTTGGAGCCCTGCTCGCGTTCGATCTTGCGCACCACTTCCAGTTCGGTGGCGTCGTTGAAAATGGCGGGCGCGATGCGGGCCTGATTGTCCAGGTGCAGGACCACCTCGGCGATGTTGCGCGGCGGGCGGTTGGCCGAGCCGCCGAAGATCACGTCGTCCATCGCCGCGCCGCGCATTTGCTTGGCCGACGTTTCGCCCATGACCCATTTCAGGGCCTCGACCAGGTTGGACTTGCCGCAGCCGTTGGGGCCGACCACGCCGGTCAGGCCGGGCTCGATCTTGAGCTCGGTCGGATCGACGAAGGACTTGAACCCCGTCAGTCTGAGCCTAGTGAACCGCAGCACGTCCGTCTTACCCCTCTCACGCGGCGGCGCTTACTTCACGCCCCGGTCGGCCAGCGCCTTGTCCAGGGCCTTCCGGAAATCGCCGTAGTCCAAATTGCCGTCGAGCTTCTTGCCGTCGATGACGAAGCTGGGGGTGGAATTGATGCCATATTGCTTGGACGCGCTTTCCCGCCGGTCGAGAATGGTCTGCATCAGGTCCTGGTTTTCCAGGCACTTCAGCACGTCATCCTCGCCCAGGCCGTAGAAGCGCACCAGGGCGGTCAGCGCGGGCAACGGCTGGCCGGACTTGGTCCAGTTGCCCTGGGTCTGGTACAGCATGTCGTAAAGATCGACGCTGCGCTCCGGCCCGGCGCAGCGGGTCAGCATCATCGCCGCGAGCGCGATGCGGTCCAGCGGAAAGTCGTGAAACACGACGCGCACCTTGCCGGTGTCGACGTAGTCCTTCTTGATCTGGTTCAGCGTGGTGGTGTGGAAGGCCGCGCAATGCGGGCAGGTGAGCGAGGAATAGTCGTTCATCACCACCGGAGCATCGGCCTTGCCGATGCTCATTTCCTTCAGCGCGTTCTCCATCGACGCCACTTCGGCGCGGGCGGCGTGCGGGGCCAGCGCAAACAGTCCGGCGGCTACGGTCAATACGGCGACGAATGTCCGGGCTTTATCACGAAACGCAGTATATGTGGACATGAATGATCCTCCCACCACTAGATGTTGGTGACTATAGGGGACGCACCAGCCCCGCTCAAGCGTTCGGGAACCGCCGATGCGCAACATTTTGTGGATAACTGCCACGAAAATGCGCCGGAAATAAGACCGGCGGGGACGATTGAGGCCGGCGGACCCTCTCCGGAAAGATCATAAACACCCATGGATAGGACAAAGCACTTAACGTAAAGCGTTTTGCCGCACGGGGATCGCAACAAAACGGGACGCGAATAGCCGAGCGCGACGCTTGGGACGAAAAGGCAATACGAGAACGGGGTGAGGCCCTCGCAGAGTTGGCTATAGAGGTATGGCCCTCGCCCTTTGGTGTGTAAGTCACATCTTCAAAATAAAACCTCGTCAATTAAAGGTAAGGTGAATTACGGGGATGTGGTGTAAATCATCGGGTCGCGCCGGTGCATGTGGTGGCGTTGGGTTCCTCCGGATCAATCGCCGTTATTTTGTTTGGGGCGGCGTTTGATGGCCTGGCCGAGGCGTTCCAGGGCGGCAAAGAGTTCGGGGTCGTCGACGCCGGCGATGGCGGCGGCCAGATTGCGGGCTTCCTCGGCGCTGAGCGGTTGGGGCGGGCGCGCGGGGGCGTCGTCCTTGGCGCGCGGCAGGGGGCCTTGCAACAGCTTGATGCGCACAACCGCGCGGTAGCCGAAAAAGGCGTTGATGCGCTCCAGGATCTGTGGTTCGAGGTGCATCAGTTCGATGGCCAGCGCGCCGCTGTCGGTTTTCAGGTGCAACGTACCGCCGCTGACGCCGTCTCGGGAAAACACGATCTTTTCCGGCTGGGTGTGGCGCGCCATATGCTCGCCCACGATGTCGGGCCACTTGGTGACGATGGCCCCGTGGGTGAACCCCTGGCGGCCCAGAAGTCCCTTGGTCAATTTGTCCACCGTCTTGGCGACGGGCTCGGCGCGGCGCGTGCGCCTGTCGCCGGGAACGATGCCGCCGGGTTTCGCCGATGTGCCGTTGGATGTGGATTTCGCCGCCATGGTCTTATGGTATGGTGCGGCGGAACGCGACACAATGGAAACCGATGACGACGACGCCTGACACCCTTGCCGCCCGGCTTTTGCACTGGCACGCCCGGTCCGCGCGCGACGGTCTGCCGTGGCGCGACGCGCCGTGCGGGCGACGCGATCCGTACCGGGTGTGGCTGGCGGAAATCATGTTGCAGCAGACCACCTGCGCGGCCGTCATCCCATACTTTCGGACGTTTCTACGGCAATGGCCAGACGTCAAAGCCCTGGCAAGGGCGGACGACGAAGCGGTCATGCGCGCCTGGGCGGGGCTTGGCTACTATGCCCGCGCGCGCAACCTTTTGAAGTGCGCCCGCGTGGTGGCCGGCGAACGCCAAGGCGCGTTTCCGATGCACGAGGACGATCTGCGCCGGTTACCGGGCATCGGCGACTACACCGCCGCCGCCGTCGCCGCCATTGCCCACAACGGCCCCGCCGCGCCGGTGGACGGCAACGTGGTGCGCGTGCTGTCGCGGTTGTACGCCATTGACGCGATCATGCCGGGCGGCAAGACGGTGGTGGCCGATCACGTCCGCGCCATGCTGCCCGAAGGGCGCAGCGGCGATTTCGCCGAGGCCATGATGGACCTGGGCGCGACGGTGTGCCGGCCGAAAAACCCGGACTGCGCGGCGTGTCCGTGGTCGGACGCATGCCGCGCCCGCGCCCAAGGCGAAACCGGGGCGTATCCCAGAAAGGCCCCGAAGAAGGACAAGCCCACCCGCCGGGGCTGGGTCTTTTGGCTGCAGGGGCCGGACGGGCGGGTGTTGCTGGAGCGGCGCGCGGAACGCGGCCTGTTGGGCGGCATGCTGGGATTTCCCACCACCGAGTGGGCGGAAACCGCCCCGGACGCGGCCCTTGCAGCCGCGCACCTGCCGAACGGATGGCGGGTTCTGGACGGCCGGGTCCACCACACCTTCACCCACTTTCATCTGGAATTGGGGGTGATCGCGGCGCGATTGGATGACGCCCCCGAAGGGGCCGCGTTGTGGCGGGAAACGACCGCGTTGGAAGGCGAGGCCTTGCCCACGGTGATGAAAAAAGTGGCCCGGTTGGCGCAAAAATAGTGACCTGCATACTCCGGTATTTGCAAAATGCAAAAACCCGTTGCCTATTTTCATAAGGTCGTCATGATGACACCCGGACCTGGGGGCGAACATGACGGATAAAACCCGCATTTTGCTGGTGGAAGACACGGTCGCGCTGGCGCGCCAGTACGAGCTCTACCTTGATGGCGAGCCCTACGACGTCCAGCACGTGGAAACCGGACGGGAAGCCTTGGACGCGCTGGCCGGCGGCGCGCCCGACGTGGTGCTGCTCGACCTGGGCTTGCCCGACATGAACGGTCTGGAAATTCTCGAGCACGTTTCGACCCATCAAATTCCTTCCGCCGTGGTGGTGATCACGGCGAACGCCTCCCTGAACACCGCCGTGGATGCGATGCGTCTGGGGGCGCTGGATTTCCTGGCCAAGCCGTTCAACGCCGAACGCCTGCGCGTGACGGTGCGCAACGTGATCGAACGATACAAGCTCAGCCAGATCGTCGAGACCTACCGTAAGGAAATCGACCGCCACGAATACCAGGGCTTCATCGGATCCAGCCTAGCGATGCAGAGCGTCTACCGCATCATCGACAGCGCGGCGGGGTCCAAGGCGACGGTGTTCATCACCGGGGAAAGCGGCACCGGCAAGGAAGTCTGCGCCCACGCCATCCACAACCAGAGCCCGCGCGCCAGCAAGCCGTTCATCGCGTTGAACTGCGGGGCGATCCCGAAGGACTTGATGGAAAGCGAGATCTTCGGCCACGTCAAGGGGGCGTTCACCGGGGCGCACGCGGACCGTGACGGCGCGGCGGCCAGGGCGGCCGGCGGTACGCTGTTCCTGGATGAAATCTGTGAAATGGACATGAACCTGCAAACCAAGCTGCTGCGGTTCATCCAGACCGGCACCTTTCAGAAGGTGGGTGGATCGAAGCTGGAACCCGTGGATATCCGCTTCATCTGCGCCACCAACAGGGACCCGATGGTCGAGGTCGCCGAAGGGCGGTTCCGCGAGGACCTGTTCTACCGCCTGCACGTCATCCCCGTGCACATGCCGGCGCTGCGCGAACGCGGCGACGACGTGCTGGCCATCGCGGACAAGCTTCTGCACGACTACGCCGCCGAGGAGGGCAAGACCCTCAAGGGCTTCGACGACATGGTGCGCGCCGCGTTCCGCGATTACGAATGGCCCGGCAACGTGCGTCAGTTGCAAAACGTCATCCGCAACATCGTGGTGTTGAACGAGGGGGAGGCGGTGACCGCCGACATGCTTCCTGCGCCGCTGGATCGGCTGGTGGAAAACGTCGAGCCGATGCCCAGCCATTCGTTTGCCGCGGCCCCGGCCTTTGCCGCCCGGGAACGGGTGGTGGCGTTTCCCGTGGGCGGTGCGGGCGGTGGAGGGTGCGGTTCCTTGCTGCCGTCGCGGGCCGAGGACATCCGCCCGCTTCAGGACATGGAACGACAGATCATCGAACACGCCATCGCCCTGTGCGGCGGCAACGTGCCGAAGGCGGCGGCGCGCCTGGATATCAGCGCATCGACCATTTACCGCAAACGCCTGGGTTGGGAAAAGGCGGACGCGTCCTGAAAACGCGTCACTGGCCCGCCAATTTCAGCGCCGTTTCGCGGGCGTCGCGGATGGCGTCGGGCGCGGTGTCCACGACCGTCCGGGCGGCCTCGCGGATTTGGGCTTCGTCGTCGCCGTCGCAGGCGGCCTGTAGAACGCGCGCCGCATCGCCGGCCGCGGTCGCGCCATAGGTGAGGCACAAGCCTTTCAGCGAGTGCGCTTGTTTGCGCAATTGGGCGACGTCGCCGCCGTGTTCGAGATAGTCGGCGACGGCCGCCAGGCGGGTGTCGGCGTCCTTCTGGAAGATGTCCATCAGCGACACCACCGCGCCCGCGCCGATGTCGCTGATCATTTGTTCCAGAATGTCCGTGTCCGCCATGGCGGCCTCGCGTGTCGGGTCAGTCGTCGTAGGAGACCAGGGCCTCGAACGGCACGTCCAGTTTGTCGCGGCCTTTCAGGAACGACAGTTCGATGATCGCCGCCGCGCCGGTGACGTCGCCGCCGACCTTGCGGCACAGCTCGATGGCCGCTTCCAGGGTGCCGCCGGTCGCCAGCAGGTCGTCCAGAACCACCACGCGCTGGCCGGGCTGGATGGCGTCGTCCTGCACTTCGATGGTGTCGGTGCCGTATTCCAGATCGTAGGTGAAGGATACGGTCTTGCCCGGCAGCTTGCCGGATTTGCGCGCCATGACGAACCCGCAGCCCAGCTTCAGCGCCAGCGGCGCCGCGACCAGGAAACCGCGCGATTCGATGCCGACCAGGATGTCGGGCTGGAACGGTGCGACCTTGCGCACCATGCGGCCCATGGCGACCTGCCAGGCGTCGGGATGGGCCAGCAGGGTGGAAATGTCGTAGAACAGGATGCCCGGCTTGGGGAAGTCGGGAATGCCGCGAATGTGGTCTTTGATGTCCATGAGTGTTCAGGTCCCTGTGAATCGAAATCGGTGGCGCGATGTTACGGTGTTCCGCGAACAAGGGCAAAACAAAAGGGCCGGAGCAGCGGCCCCGGCCCTTTCGGAAGTCGTCTCAGGCCAAATTACTTGGACTTGAGGTATTCGATGATGGAAGCGCGTTCGGCGGCGTCCTTCACCTTGACGTTCATGGTCGTGGGCTTGCCGGAGAACATGTCGGCATGGTCCTTCTGGTAGGTCTTCGCGTCGGTGATCCAACCGTCCATGTTGGTTTCGTCCCAGGTGAAGCTCACGCCCTCGAGGGCCTTGTACTTCTTGAAATCGGTGGTGCCGGCGGCGCGGCCCATGATTCCGGCCAGGTTCGGGCCGACCTTGTGCTTTTCGAACTTCACGTCATGGCAAGCCTTGCAGCGCTTTTCGAAAGCCTTCTGGCCGTCATCATTGGCCGTGGCTTGGGTCGCGGGCAGGATGGCGAAAGCAGCCAAAACGGCGGCGATGCGGATGGACTTCATGGGATCACTCCAAACAATGTGAGGTCAAACGAGTTGGTTCGAACCTTACCGTTTCAGGGGTCAAATGGCAACCTCTGCGTTTAGGTAAGATCGAACAAGGGCGTCAAGCCCTTGAAATTCTGCCTCTAATGTACGCAGGTATTCAACAAAATCAAGTGTAAAAAGCTTGGAGTCACGGGCGGTTGATGTCGCGCCAGATGGCGTAGTCCCGGCGGAACTTGTGCAGGCTGGCCCAGGCCTTGGCGAATCCCGGGTCCTTTTGCGTGTGCCGCCCGGAAACGGCCTTCCAGGCATCGCGCAGCGACTTGAGCACCGGGTCGGGGAGGCGGCGAATCTGCACCCCGGACAGTCCCAGCGCCTTCATCGCCTCGAACTGGGTGGTGTTGGCCTGGGCGAGCGTCGTTCGGATGGAATCGCCGCAGGCCGTTTCGAGCGTCAACTTGGCGGGATCGTCCATTCCCTTCCACGTCTTGAGGCCGACACCCAGGATATACAGCGTCGCCGGCCGGGCCCAGGCGGGAAAGTAATAGTGCTGGGCATGGCGGAAAAATTGATGCTCGGCGTCCATGGTGGGAAGGCCGGCCTGGGCGATGTCGAGTTCGGCATCGCGCAAAGCCTCCAGAATGGCCTTGGGGTCCATGGTCTTGACGCGCGCGCCCAGTTCCGTCCACACATCACCGGCCAGGCCGGACGCCGCCACGTTCAGATCCTCCAGATCCCGCGTCTGGCGCACGGCTTCTCGGTGCCAGCTGGCGCCCTGGTCCGGAAGAATCGCGCAGGGAATGGGGTGCACACCCTTGTTGCGAAAGGCGTTTTCCAGATGGACCCGGCCGCCGCCGTGGATCAGCCAAGCTTGAAGCTCGTCCGGCGGCGGGCCGAAGGGAACCGCGCTCAACATTTGCAGCAGGGCGGAGCGGGAATCCCAGTCTTCGGGCTTGGCGAAGACCGCTTCGAACTCGCCGGATGCGAGGGCCTTGAAGAGATCCCCGCGAGAAGCGACCCCATCGGCGGACGAGACGGATACGGCGCGCGTTTGCGCCGCGCCCAACGCATCGACCAAGCGCTCGGGGACCTGTCCCAGCACCAGGGTATCCGGGCCGTAAAGGCTGGCGATGCGGAAATCCGCCGGGGCGGTCTCCGCGGTTTCGGCGTTCCCGGGCGCGTCGGGTGTTCCCGGCGCGTCGGCGGTTCGGTTTTCTTCGGGAATCAGGCGTGCCTCTTCGAGGCCGGGGGCGACCACCGTGGCGCCGATCATGACCCCGATCACGATGCCGATGATGATTCCGACCAGGACGATACGCATGGCGGTGTTCTTCTTTCCCCTTGTCCGCGTCGGCGGAAGGATAGCGTTGTTGACGCCGAAACGATAGCCAGAAGAAAGCCCCACCGTGCGGACGCGCGCGGTGGGGCTTTCGGGTCAGTGTTGACCGGCGGCGCGGATCAGCTGCGGGCGATGGCGATGTCGCGCATCACGCTGGCTTCGTTTTCCGCCTGGATCAGGCACATGTGCACCACGTCGCCCTGACTGATCACCCCCAAAAGCTTGCCGTCCTGGGTGACGGGGATGTGACGGAAGTGGCCGCTGTGCATGATCTGTTGCACCTCGCGCACGTCGTCTTCCATGTTGCAGGTGGTGACTTCCTTGGTCATCAGGTTGTGGACCAGCAAATCCAGGGCCTTATGGCCGTATTTGTGCACGCCCTTGACGATGTCGCGTTCGGACAGGATGCCGATCAGGGAGTCGTTGGCGTCTTTCACGGGCAGCGCGCCGATCTTGTTCGTCGCCAGGACCGTGGCGGCCGTCTGAACCGTGTCCTCGGGGCGCAACGCAATCACGTCGCCGCCCTTGGTTTGGATGATCTGTTGGATCTTCATGTCTCAACCCTACCGTCATAAAAGGGGATTTGCGATCTACATGTAGGCTACATTACATCGTAAGCAAGAAAGAACAAAGCGCAATTGGCGCCATGGGGGGTCGGGAATGAAAAATTGCATCGCCGGTTTCTTCACCGGCAAACGTTTGGTGGGGGCGGGGCTGCGCCGCTTCACCCATCCGGCGTTGGAGGTGGTGGTGCGCGGGCCGCGCCTGGAACGCGCCTGCACCGCCATGATCGACACCGGGGCGGATCTGTGCCGCGTCGACGAGGCCCTGGCCGACGCGTTGGACATGCCCCGCGCGGGCAGCGTGCCGTCGCTGTTGGTCACCGTGCCCATGGACATCGAAACCCGCCGGGGGGCGATCGTGGTTCCCGGCGAGAATTTCGCGCTTCATGGCGAGTTTCCCGTCCAGCCTTTCCGCGCCGCGGATTGTCCCTATGACGTGTTGCTGGGCATGGATTTCATCCGCCATTTCGAGCTGACGGTCGACGCCGCCAAGGGGCGCGTGACGTTGGCGCCGCGCTGACGGCGCCCTTTGCGGACCGGGTTTTCTGTCCTTGGGGGCGGATTGGCGGTACAATGAAAAGAAAAGGGGAAGGGCCACTCGAAAGCGCGGACGGAAAGGGCGGTTCACCATGAAAGTCTCGGAAATCCTCAAACTGGAAAAAGCGCCGTTGGTGGTGGTGTCGCCGGACACGACCATTCTCACGGCTTCGCACCGGATGCGCTTGGAGAAGGTGGGATGCGTCATCGTCTCCAAGGACGGCGAGCATCCCGACGGCATCGTCGCGGTTCGCGACGTGGTCTACAACATGGCCGGCCATTGGGGCGAAAACCCCGACGGCAGCGAGTTCTCCTACATCTCCCAGCCGGTCTCGGCCATCATGCACAGCCCCGTGCAGACCTGCCGTCTGGACCAGCGGTTGCGCGACGTCCTGCACATCATGTGGCATTGGCATTTCCTGCACGTTCCGGTGATGGACGATCGGGGGGAGATGTGCGGCATCATCAGCATTGATGACGTGATCCGCTTCAGCGTGCACGAAATGGAAACCGAAAGCCGGGTGCTGCATGAGCGGGTGATGCTGAGCGGGCAACGCCCCGTTGATCGCCTTTAGGGCGCGTTGTCAGGGCGGCGGGTTGCGGTTACAGTGGCGGCGGTTTCACAGAGATCAAGGAGCGCACCGCCCATGGCCGCCAACCCCTGCCCCTGCAATTCCGGCAAAACCTTCGAAGACTGTTGCGCCCCGCTGCTGGGCGGCCAGGCCAGGGCGCAAACCGCCGAGGCCCTGATGCGCGCGCGCTTCACCGCCCACGTCAGGGAGGACTTCGATTTCGTCGCCGCCACCCATGCGGCCGCGGAAAAGGACAGCTACAACAAGTCCGCCGCCGAGGCCCAGGCCAAAACCCTGACGTGGACCCGGCTGGAGATCCTCGAGACCGAGGCGGGCGGTCCGGACGACGCCGCCGGCACGGTCACCTTCGCCGCGCACTTCACCCAGAACGGCCAGTCCATGGTGCATCGCGAAAAGTCCGAATTCGTGCGCGAGGACGGCGAATGGGTCTATGTCGACGGCGAAATCAATCCCCGCTCCGCGCCGGTGCGCGTCGACAAGGTCGGGCGCAACGACCCGTGTCCGTGCGGATCGGGCAAGAAATACAAGAAGTGCTGCGGGGCCTGAGGCGGGTCCATGGAACGGCGGTTTCGCTGCACGGGGTGCGGAAAATGCTGCCAAGGCAGGCTGCCCCTGTCCGTTCCCGACGCCTTGGCGCACGCGGACCGATTTCCGCTGTTCGTGCTGTGGGCTCCGGTGCGTCCGGGCGGGCGGTCCTATGACCTCACCCGCCAACTGGGCGTGACGCTGGATCTCAAGAAAAAGAAGCAGGCCGCGTTGCGCGTCGCGATCCTATCCTACGTGCCGTCGGGGATGAAGTGTCCGGCGCTGCAAGACGACGGGTTGTGCGCCGTTCACGACGCCAAGCCGTTGCGCTGCCGCGCCATGCCGTTGTCCGGAGCGCGGGCCGAGGACGACCAGGACGACTTGCTGTTGCCGCGCGCGGGGTGGGAATGCGACGTCGGCGAGGATGCGCCGGTGGTCTACCGCGACAAGACCGTGGTCGCGCGGGGCGATTACGAGGCCGAGCGCGAACAACTCATCAAGGACGCGGCCATCCTGCGCCCCTTCGCGACGATGATGCTACAGGCCGCGCCGCAAATCCGCATGGACGTGGAGAAGATGGCGAGCCGGCCCATGGGCGGGCACGTGATCACCGACACGGCGCACCTGATCCAGCATTTGGCGGGGGTGGATGCGTTCCACTTCGCGGCCAAGCAGCTGCCGGTGATGGAGGCCTTCGCCGCCAGGACCGCCGGTGTGGCGGAGCTGGCCAAGGAACACAAACGCTACGCCGACAGCGCCGCCCATTGGCGGCGCGTGCTGGGCGGTTAGCCGAGCCTTAGGCGGCCTTCAACTGGTCGCGCAGCTTCGCCAACAGCGTCGCGGTCTGAACCAACATCTGCGCGCGTTCCTGAACCGTCTTGCTATCCAACAGCTTCATGGGATCCTCCAAAGCCTGTGCGAATCGGTGACACAGAGTGCCCGCGAGGCGGTGAAGTTTCCCTTAATCGCACGGGGGGGCGGTGGCTTATTGCGTGTAGTGCAATAAAAAGACTCGCATTAATTGTGTCAGCGGATTATCCATCCTGTGTTGTTCCGTGTTGGGATGGGCAATCATGACGCATCGCCCGTTCCTTTCCGTGGGAAGTGTACGTCACGGCCGTGGGGTAGGGGATGAGTGGCAAATACGACCATCTGGACCGGGTGGAACTGATCCGGCTGTTGGAGAAACGCGATCGCGGCCGGCGTCTGGGGTTGATCTGGGAGCGCGACGAGATCGAGGCCGACCGTGCCGTCGACCCCCACTTCATTGCCTGCGACGTGGTGGAGGAACTCTGTGAGCGCGCCGCGCCGTGGCGCAACCTGATCATCGAGGGGGACAACCACGACGCACTGCGCTGGCTGCGCATGACCCATGCCGGTCGGGTGAAGTGCATCTACATCGACCCGCCCTACAACACGGGCGCCAAGGACTGGGTCTACAACGACCATTTCGTGGACACCAATGACCGATACCGCCATTCCACGTGGCTGGAGTTTCTGTATCAACGGTTCCTGCTGGCCCGCGACCTGCTGACCGAGGACGGCGTGATCCTAGTGTCCATCAACGATGAAAACCGCGCCAAGCTGGAACTGTTGATGGAAGAGGCCCTGCCGGGCATGAACCTCGGCAGCCTGACGTGGCGCTCGCGCACCGGCAGCAACGACGCCAAGGGGGCGTTTCTGTCAAAGAACCACGAACACGTGTTGGTGTTCGGCAATTCGGGTTTCCGCTTTGGGGGGACGGAGAAGACTTACGAAAATTACGCAAACCCGGACAACGATCCGAATGGGGATTGGTTTGCCGATAACCTGACCCAAGCGAAAGATCAGCATGAAAGGCCGAATGCCTTCTATCCCATTCAAGATCCACGGACGGGCATTTGGTACCCCTGCAACCCGGAACGCGTTTGGACGTATCCGTCGCGCGCCCGTCTGAAGAAGGGGCAGAAAATCCGCACCAAACCCATGGAAGAATGGATTGAGGCGGGACAAGTCCTATTTCCGAAAAACCAACGCATAGAACGATGGACGACGCTCGATGATTTGATAAAGGCCATTCGCGATAAGAATGTTCCGTTGAGTGGTGGTGTTCCAATGATACGCGAAGACTTGCCTGACTTGAAAAGTTGGATCGGTCGGCAAGTCGGTTTTGGCATCCCAAATTTCAAACGATATAGGAAGGACTTGAAAACAGCGACAAAGCCGCTGTCTACA
>JADGBG010000002.1 GCA_015231605.1 Alphaproteobacteria bacterium
GAGGTCCGGCGGCTGTTGGACGAAACCCGGTTAAGGCCCACGATTTTCGTCGGCGGCGCGCCGTTCCGCTTCGACACCCAATTGTGGCGCGAGGTCGGCGCCGACGCCATGGGGTTCAGCGCCACCGACGCCGTGGGGCTGATCACGACGGCGATGGGCGAACGCCATGGCTGAAGCACCCTTCACATCCTTGACGCGGGTCGTCACCGCCTTGCAGCACCGGGAAGCGGACCGCGTTCCCTTCTTTTTGCTGCTGACCATCCACGGCGCGCGTCTCCTGGGCATGTCGATCAAGGACTACTTCTCCCGTCCCGAACACATCGCCGACGCCCAAATCCGCATGCGCGAACGCTACGGGCACGACTGCCTGTACGGCTTCGCCTATGCGTCCCTGGAAGTCGAGGCCTTCGGCGGATCCACCATCTTCTTCGACGACGGCCCGCCCAACGCGGGCGCGCCGGTCGTGCGCACCGCCGCCGACATCCGCGCCCTCGCCCAACCCGACATCCTGAACTCGCCGCTGCGCCTGACCTTGGAGGCGCAGGCGATGATGAAGGCGAGAATCGGCGACGAAGCCCCGGTCATCGGCGTGGTGATTTCGCCGTTTTCCCTGCCCGTCATGCAGATGGGGTTCGAACCCTATCTGGAACTGTTGCTGACCGAGCCCGAACTGTACGCCCATCTTATGGCGGTGAACGAGCGGTTCTGCGTCGATTGGGCCAACGCCCAGGTCGAAGCCGGGGCGACGGCCATCGTCTATTTCGATCCGGTGTCCTCGCCCACCGTCATTACGCCGGACCAGTTCCGCAGGACCGGACTGGATGTCGCGAAACGGGTTCTGCCGCAAATCAAGGCCCCGACGGCTTACCACTTCGCCAGCGGCCGGGCGCTGGACATCATCGCCGACCTGCCCCAGACAGGGACCGCCGCGGTGGCTACCTGCGTGCATGAGGATCTGGCCGCCGTTAAGGCGTCGGCCGGGCCGCTCAGCGTGGTGGGCAACCTCAACGCCATCGAAATGCGCCGCTGGACCGACGCCGAGGCCGAGGCCAAGGTCAAGGAAGCCATCGCCAAGGCCGGACGCGGCGGCGGCTTCATCCTGTCGGACAACCACGGCGAAATCCCCTGGCAGGTTCCGGAAACCGTTTTGGACGCCATCTCCAGCGCCGTGCACACATGGGGCCGTTATCCGCTGGATTGGGTGGACGCGTGAACGCGGATGGACGCAAAGCTTCGCATCGTCGCCTGTTCCTATTTCGCGGCCGAGGTGAAAGCCACGCTGGAACGTCTGGGCGCGACGGGCGAGGACTTCGAACTGTCGAGCTTCACCGCGCATTGTGACGGCCCCGCGAAGACGGACCCGGTCCTGGACGCCCTGCCGCACGATCTCCGCGCCCCGGACGAGCGCATCCGCATCCTGTCCGGACCCTGCCAGACCTGCGCCAAGGCCTGCGCGAAATCCGCGAATGGACCGCTGTTTCTGGATACGGACAACTGCTTTTCCATTCTGCTTGGCGGCGAAACCGTGGATGGCCTGCTGGCCGGCGGCACGCACATGCTGACCCCGGCCATGCTGGCGGACTGGCGGGACATCGCCACGGAATGGGGATTCGACGAACACGGCGCCAAGGCGTTCTTTGGGGAGTCCACGACCCGCTTCGTGATTTTCGACGCGGGCCTGACCGTCATCGACACTCTCGAAACGGACGCATTCTCCGCCTACACGGGCGTGCCCGTCGAGGTCCGGCCGATCACCCTGGATCACTTGGCCCTGTATCTCACCTTGTTGCACCGCGACTGGATGCGCGAACGCAAACGCGCCTTGCACCGCCATCAGGCACGGGACCTGCGACGGCGCATCGCCGACATGTCGATGACGTTCGATCTGATGCGCAAGCTCACCGTCATGCTGGATGAAGACGACATCATCAAAGGGGCCGTGGAAATGTTTTCCATGCTGTGCGCCCCGGAAAAAATTCAGTTTCTCCGCTACGGACCGGGGGGAGCGTTCACGGCCTTTCCCAAAAACGACGGAAAACTCACCGGTTTGGCCGAAATGGCGGACGACATTATCCCCGACGAACCCTTGTGGCGGGACGAATACAACGGGTTTTGCCTGCCCGTGCTGATGGACGACGACGTCCTCGGCATCGTCGTTGTGGAGGGGATCGCCTTTCCCGAGCGGGCCGCCGATTACCTGGACATCGCCCACACGGTGACGCCGGTTCTGGCGCTCGCACTGTCCAACGCGGAGACGCACAAGCGCCTGTCGGAGGCGGAACCGAAGCTGCTGCGCTATCAGCAGGAGCTGGAGGAAATGGTCGCCGAGCGAACCGCCGAACTGAGCCAGGAAATCGCCGAGCGCAAACGCACCGAACTGGCGCTGCGCGAAGCCACGCACGAGGCGGAGGTCGCCAACCAGGCCAAGAGCATGTTCCTCGCCAACATGAGCCACGAGCTGCGCACGCCGCTGAACGCGGTGATCGGCTTTTCCGAAATGATGCAGCAACAGATGTTCGGGGAATTGCCGGAACGCTATTTGGAATATTCAGGCCTGATCTGCGCCAGCGGCCGCCATCTCCTGGAAACCATCAATCAAATTCTCGATCTGGCGAAGATCGAAGCCGGCAAGGCCGAGTTGGAAGTCGAAACCATCGACATGACGAATCTGGTCGGGAGCGTCATGTCCCTGCTTTCTCATGCCGCGACGGAAAAAGGCATCCAGTTGGAAAACCGCACCCATGGTCTGCACCGCCTGCGCGTCGACTCCACCCGCATCAAGCAGGCCCTGTTCAACATCATCGGCAACGCGATCAAGTTCACCCGGAACGGCGAAGTGGTGGTCTTCAACCGATGCGACGACGCCACCCACGCCATCATCGTCAGCGACACCGGCATCGGCATGTCGGAACAGGAATTGAAAGTCGCCCTGGAACCCTTCGGCCAAGTCCA
Source organism: Alphaproteobacteria bacterium (assembly GCA_015231605.1). Lineage (GTDB taxonomy): Bacteria > Pseudomonadota > Alphaproteobacteria > Rhodospirillales > Magnetovibrionaceae > JADGBG01. Next base: position 2,953 of record JADGBG010000002.1, read on the forward strand.
GGGGCATGCTTACACCCGCAGCATCGAAGGCACGGGATTGGGCTTGAGTCTCACCAAGCACATCCTGGAAATGCACGGCGGTGAACTGCGCATCACCAGCGCGGCGGGCGTGGGGACCGAAGTGATGCTGGTGCTGCCCCGCGCGCTGGACGCCGAGGACGATGCGGGCGCCGGGGGCTAAACACGGGAACCGGCTAGGTATCCTTCTTGCTCCACCCGCCGGTTTCGGTCTGTTGCCAGTAGGTCAGGTCGTGGCCGGCGTCCTTGTAGGCCTTCCATCGGGCGCGCGCGGCCTGGACGCGGTCGGGGTCGTGCCCGTCGAACAGCTCGAAGCAGCGCTCGTACCCGTCCACGCCCCGGCATTCGGCGCCGTCGGTGAGAAACAGGAACTGAGCGCCGCCAGGATTTTCCTCGACGTCGGTAAGCCACACCGGATGCTCCCCGGCGTGGCCATCCTTGACGGAGCCGTGCGGCAGCCACGACGCCGGATCATATGTCCACAGCGCGGCGTTCAGGTGTTCCACCCGTTCGCCCGAGCCCGCCATCACCACCGCGCGCTTGCCCGCCGCCAAGGTCTTTTCCAAAAGCTTGGGCAAGGCCGCTTCGAGCGGCGAGCGCGTGAGGTGATAGAAGGCGATCTCGGTCACGGGAGCGGGAGCCTCACTTTTCGATCTTGTCGCGCAACCAGCGGTCCAGCAGACGCACGCCGAACCCGGTGCCGCCCTTGGGCGAGGTGGGCTTGCCGGTCTTGGACCACGTCACGCCTGCGATGTCGATATGCGCCCACTTGGTGTCGCCGACGAAGCGCTTGAGGAATTGCGCCGCCGTGATGGACCCGCCGTAACGCCCGCCGATGTTCTGCATGTCGGCAACGGTGGAATCGATCATTTTGTCATATTCCGGGCCCAACGGCAGCGACCACACCCGCTCGTCCACGGCGCGGCCGGCATGGACCAGTTCCCACGTCAGGTCGTCGTCGTTGGAGAAAACGCCCGCATAATGCTCGCCCAGCGCCACCAAGATGGCCCCGGTCAGCGTGGCGAGGTCGATCATGGTGTGGGGCTTGTACTTTTCCTTGGTGTACCAAAGCGCGTCGGCCAAAACCAGGCGGCCTTCGGCGTCGGTGTTGAGCACCTCGATGGTCTGGCCGGACATGGAGGTGACGATGTCGCCCGGACGCTGCGCCGTGCCGGACGGCATGTTTTCCACCAGGCCCACCACGCCGACGGCGTTGACCTTGGCCTTGCGCCCGGCCAACGCCTTCATCAGGCCGATCACGACCCCCGCGCCGCCCATGTCCCACTTCATGTCTTCCATGCCCGCCGACGGCTTGATGGAAATGCCGCCGGAATCGAAGGTCACGCCCTTGCCGACGAACGCCACCGGGGCGTCGGCCTTGGCCGCCGCCCTGCCCCGCCCCTTGGGCTTGCCATTCCATTCCATCACCACCAGACGCGGATCGTTGGCGCTGCCCTGGGCCACGCCCAACAGCGCGCCCATGCCCAGCTTCTTCATCTGCGGCTTGGTCAGGACCTGCACCTTGACGCCCATCCTGGCCAGCGTCTTGGCCTGTTCGGCCAGCGTCTCGGGATAGATGACGTTGGACGGCTCGCTCACCAGGTCGCGGGTGAAGAACACGCCGTCGGCAACCTTGTCCTCGACGTCGTAAAGGGCCTTGGCCTTGGCGGAGTCGGCGCAGTGGAACTTGAGCTCGCCCAACTTTGGCTTGTCATGTTCCTTCTTCTTGGTCTTGTACTTGTCGAAGCTATAGGACGCCAGCCGCGCGCCCAGCGCGATTTCCGCCGCCATCTGGTGTGGTTCGAGTTCGCACCCTTCGATCGCGTCGACCAGGATTTGGGCGCTGGCGGCGTGGGCCTTGAGCGCCTTGACGATGCCGCCCCCCAGCTTTTGCAGCGCCAGCGCGTCGACGTCCTTGCCCTTGCCGAGCCCCATGCAGTGCACCCGGGTCAGCCGTCCGCCCGGCGCCAGCACGGCCAGGGAATGGTCCTTGGACCCCTTGAAGGTGCTGGCCTTGATGGCGCGCGCAACCGCGCCGCCGGTGGCGTCATCCATGGCCTGGGCGGAAACCGTGAGCTTGCCCCCATCCAACACGCCGACGACGACGGTTCCGATTTTGGGGGTGGCGGGATTGGCGAAGGAAATTTTCATGAATGAACTCCGTCAGTGTTCGTCTCGAAAGCGTCGGCCTTCATATGGGTCGGGCGGGGTATTGAGTCCAGACACTGTACCAAGGCCAGCGTCAAAGGAAAGGGGGCGTGTGCGCTTGGCGTCTTCGAAAAGTTTCCATATAGTCGTGACTGCAAGACCGTGAATGCCTTGAGGGGGGATAGCGACACCATGACCGAACACATCCGTTTCGGCGACGTAATGCGCGAGGTCGGCATCGATCAGACGGTGGTGAGCTACAACGACCTCACCCCCAAGCCCGAGTATGATGCCGAAGGCCGCGTCAAACCGTATGTTGCGCGCAACCTGCGCCTTGCGCCCGGCGACGTCTACAATCTTCTGTCACCCTATGTCGGGGCCCGGTTCTGGGACCAGGTGCGCTCGGTCCTGCCGTTGGCGGTGTATCTGGTGCTGTTCCAGATCCTGATCCTGCGCCAGACCGTCACCGATTCCTGGGTCATCACCGCCGGCATGGGCGCGGTGATCGTCGGCCTGATGCTGTTCATGGAAGGCCTCAAGCTGGGCCTGATGCCGTTCGCAGGGGAAATCGGCGACCGTCTTCCCAAACGCTCCCCCCTGCCCGTGGTGCTGTTGATCGCGTTTCTGTTGGGCATCGGCGTCACCTTCGCCGAACCCGCCATCGGCGCGTTGCAGGCCGTGGGCGCGGGCGTCGACGTCTCCCGCGCGCCGTATCTTTACGCGCTGCTCAACCAATGGACCGGGACGCTGGTGCTGATGGTGGGGATCGGCGTCGGCGCGGCCGCGGTTCTGGGGACCGTGCGGTTCCTGTACGGCTGGAGCCTCAAGCCCTTCATCTACGCGGCCCTCGTCCCCACCCTGGCGTTGAGCGTGTATTGCTGGCGCGATCCGCATCTGGCCGCGATCCTGGGGCTGGCGTGGGACTGCGGCGCGGTCACCACCGGGCCGGTGACGGTGCCCCTGGTGCTGTCGCTGGGCATCGGCATCGCGTCCGCCGGGGGCAAGGGGGGATCGTCCCTGTCCGGTTTCGGCATCGTCACGTTGGCGTCGCTGTTCCCCGTGCTGGCGGTTTTGGGATTGGGGGTATACCTATCCGCCGTGACCTCGCCCGAGGCGGTGATCCACCTGGCCCAGACGGCATCCGCCCAATCCGGCGCCGCCCAACCGGCATGGTTCGAGACGACGCCCGGGGCGGAAATCATCGGCGGGTTTCGCGCCATCGTGCCGTTGGTGATTTTCCTGTTCTTGGTGATGCGTCTGGTGCTGCGCACCAGGCTGCACGACGCGGGCATCGTCGCATACGGTTTGGTGCTGGCGGTGGCGGGGATGATCGTGTTCAACATCGGACTGTCCTATGGCCTCGCCAAATTGGGCGGGCAGTCGGGCAGCTTGGTTCCGGCGGCGTTCCTGTCCCTTGAGGGAGTCCGGGGATCGCCGCTCTACATGGCCGAGTTGGGCTTGGTCATCGCCATGGCGTTCGCCTGGATCCTGGGGTTCGGCGCGACCCTTGCGGAACCGGCGCTGAACGCGCTTGGCATCACGGTCGAGAACCTGACCCAGGGGGCGTTTCGCAAGACCACGTTGATCTACGCCGTGTCCATCGGCGTTGGCTTCGGCATTCTCACCGGCGTTTTGCGCATCATCTACGACATTGAAATCCTATACCTTGTTCTTCCGGGCTATGTCCTGGCGATGGCGCTCACCGCCGTGTCGTCGGAGGAGTTCGTCAACGTCGCCTGGGACAGTGCGGGCGTCACCACCGGGCCGGTGACGGTCCCGCTGGTGCTGGCCATGGGACTTGGGTTCGGCGGCGCGCTGGGAGCCGTCGACGGGTTCGGCATCCTCGCCATGGCGTCGATCGGCCCCATCGTGTCGGTGCTGCTGACCGGGGTGTGGGTCAGCCGCCGCCACCGCCGCCGCATGGCCGCGGAAACCACAAACGCGCAGCTCGTGCTCGCCAAGGCCGAAGGAATCGAGGGATGAAAAAGAACATCGTGGTGTTGACCGACGTCAGCCTGATCACCTGCGTGGTGCAGCGCGGGGCCGCCGACGACATCATCAAGGCCGCCCGCGAAGCCGGCGCCCAGGGGGCGACGGTGAGCTTCGCGCGCGGCACCGGGGTGCGCGAACGTCTCGGCATCCTGGGCGTCGCGGTCGAGGTGGAAAAGGAAATCATCCAGGTGGTGGTGTCCACCGAACAGCAGGATCGCGTGTTCGAGGCCATGTATCTGGCGGGCAAGCTGAACACGCCCGGCATGGGCATCATGTACGTCACCCACCTGGAAAAGGCCGCCACCCACATCCCGATGGAGGTGCTGGAAAAGCTGCGCGCGACCGGGCGATCCCGTCACGCGTCCGCCAAGGCCTGACGGAGCATGGCGATGGACATCGAACACCTTGAAGACACCCGTCTGATCACCTGCGTCCTGCCCAAGGACCGGGGCGTGCCGTTGATTCAACGCCTTCGCGACGAGATGGGGGTCGATAGCGCAAACGTCACCACCGGACGCACCCGGGGATTGGTGGAATCCATCAGCTACGGCGAATGGTCGGAAGTGGACATCCTGTCCGTCGTAACGAGCCGCGACAAGGCCGACGGGGTTTTCGACTTCCTGTTCGATGCCGCCGACATCGACCACCCCAAGGGCGGATTGATGTACATGGGGCGGCTCGACCTCAACACCATGTTCACCCTGCCCGAAATCGAAGCCGGCTGACGGACGTTGCACGACGTCAAGTATCGTATTTCAAAACATGGTGGGGTAAAATGGAGAGCGGCGGCCCATTGCCAGCCAAAGTGAGTTTCGCCATGAACGCATGGAAAGCCTTATTTGTTATATCGCTTGTGTTGTTTGGCGCCACGGCTGTCCAGGCCGCGCCCCCGGCCCCGGACGCCAAGCCCAGGTTGGTCTACCTCGTGTCGGATCTGCGCATCCCGTTCTGGAACGTCATGTGGCGCGGCGTCAACGCGCGGGCGACCGAGCTGGGGTACGAGGTCACGGCCCTCAGCGCCGAAAATCACGCCAAACAGGAACTGGAACACACGGCAAAGGCCATTCGGGAGCGGGCCGCCGGAATCATCGTTTCCCCCACCAATTCGTCGGCCTGCGTCACCATTCTCAAACTGGCCAAAAACGCGGGCGTTCCCGTGGTCATTTCCGACATCGGCACGGACGGCGGCGACTATGTCAGCTACGTTTCCTCCGACAACGAAGACGGCGCCTATCAAATCGGCAAGGTGCTGGCCGAACAGATGAAAAAACGGGGCTGGCGGGACGGTCGCGTGGGGATCATCGCCATTCCGCAAAAACGCGCCAACGGCAAGGCCAGGACCGCGGGCTTCATGCGCGCCATGGACGAGGCCGGAATCAAGGGCGCGGGCCTGCGCCAACAGGTCACGTTTTCGTACCAGGAAACCTATGATTTCGCCAAGCAACTGATCGAATCGGCGCCGGACCTGCGTGCGTTGTGGCTGCAAGGGTCGGACCGCTACCAGGGCGCGCTTGACGCCATCCGGGACACCGGAAAAACCGGGGAAATCCTGCTCGTCACGTTCGACGCCGAACCGGAATTCTTGGACTTGATCCCGGCCGGAACCCTGGTCGGCGCGGGCATGCAACAGCCCTTCCTGATGGGGAGGAAGGCCGTCGACGCCTTGGACGCCCACCTGCGTGGCGAAACGGTGACGCGGGAACAGAAGCTCCCCGTCCTCGCGGTTTCGCCGGACAACATCGAAAAAGAACTGCCGACCATCAAACGCAACGTGTTGGGACTCGCAACCCCGTGACGAGAGCGGCGCCCGAATGAACGACAAGACATATTCCCTTTATGCGGTCATCGTGGCCGTCATCGTGTTGTCGGTCTGCGCCGTCATGGCCGTTCATGTCTCCGTGTCCTACGTCACCATGAAAAACCGCGTCGTCGAAGACACCCGCGCGCGCGCGGAAAGCACCCTGGCGTCCCTGCAAAAGAACATCGCGGGCTTCATGGAATCCTTCGCGGCCAACGAATACGAAAAGCTTATCCTGACGGAGATGGATTTCCCGGATTTTCACGCCATTGTCGTCGAGGACTACAATCTGGGATCGATTCTGGGGATGAACGCCTATGTCACCGGCAAAATCCGCGATGACGCCTGGCGGCCCATCGATTACGACCGCGACAACCCCAACCATCGACACGTGGTGAAGGACTGCGTGCAAAAGAGCATCCAACCCATCCTGTCGTCTTCCGGCCAACAGATCGGCAGCGTGACGGTTTGCGTTTTCGGACACAGCCTTCAGATGGCCCTGCGCGACGTTGTCGTCACCCAGGGGATCAACGCCGCGGCCATCGCCCTGCTGTTGATCATGACGCTGTTCTACACCCTGCACCGCATCGTGCTGAAGCCCGTTTCCAAGATCGCCCGCACCTTGACCATGGTGGACCCGGACGGCATCCCCCGGGCCAGCGTCACCGTGCGAGGGCCCCGCGAAATCTCGTCGCTGTCCTCCTCCGTCAACGCCATGATCGAGGCCATCCGCAATTCCCGCCGGGAATTGATGGAACAGCACGAAAAGCTGCGCGAGGAACGCAACCGCTTCCAGTTGGCGGTGCAGGGCAGCCAGGACGGATTGTGGGATTGGAATCCCGTCACCGGAGAGGTGTTCTTTTCCGACCAATGGCAGGCCATGATCGGCTACGCCCCGGGCGAGATCGGCAACACCTTCGCCGAATGGTCCAACCGCATCCACCCCGACGACCTGACGCGCGCCGTCGAAGCCGTCAATGCCCACCTCAACGGCGAAACGGAACTCTACGAAGTCCGCCACCGGATGGCGTGCAAGAACGGGGCGTGGAAATGGATTTTGGCGCGCGGCAAGGCGTTGTTCGACGACCAGGGCAAACCCATCCGCGTCGTCGGTTTCCATACGGATGTCACCCGGGAAGTTGAGCATCAGGAGGAACTGTCGGAGGCGCGGCGGCAAGCCGAGCAGGCCAGTCAGGCGAAATCCGAATTCCTGGCTTCCATGAGCCATGAGTTGCGCACGCCCCTGAACGCCATTCTCGGATTCAGTCAGCTGCTGAAATACGACCCCAAAAATCCCTTGACCCCGGCCCAGCTGGACCACGTCGAGAGCATCATCATGGGGGGCGAACATCTGCTGGAACTGGTCAATGAAATCCTGGATCTCGCGCGCATCGAAGCGAAGCAGGAGCCCATGAGCCTGGAAGACGTCGATGCCTACGCCGTCATCGCGGAAAGCGTGGCGCTCAGCGCGCCGCTCGCCAAATCGAAAAACATCACCATCGAAGACCGGGGCGGCGAGGGGTCCTCCCCGGTCTTGCGCACGGACCGCAAACGGTTCAAGCAGATCCTGCTCAACCTGCTGTCCAACGCCATCAAATACAACCATGCCGGCGGCACGGTGACCGTTTCGAGCGAGGAAATGGACCAAGGCTACCTGCGCGTCCGGGTGAGCGACACCGGCCGCGGCATCGCACCGCAGGACTTCAACAAGGTCTTCCATCTGTTTCAAAGGCTCGGCGAAGACCCGGCCATCGCCCACGAGGGCACGGGCATCGGCTTGACCGTGACCAAGCTCCTCGTCGAACGCATGGCGGGGCGCGTCGATTTCGAAAGCGAACTGGGCAAGGGATCCACGTTCTGGTTCGAATTGCCGTTGGCGTCCAACCACGAGGCCGTGATCTGGGCCGACACCCTGCGCATCGGCGTGGACGCCATCGACAAGGACCACCAGGGCATCGTGGTGTTGATGAACAAGGCCAGCCACCGCGACATCGACGAGACGGACATGGATGGGTTGGTCCGTCAGCTTCTCGACCATGCCCGCCAGCATTTCCGGCGCGAAGAGGCGGTGATGCGGGTCTGCCATTTCCCCGACCTGGAAAGTCATCGCGCGATTCACCAGGATTTGACACGGCAAATCGAAGCCCTCGAAACCCAATGGCGCCAGACCCACGACCTTGCGATCGTCAACGACATCCGCGAACTGCTGCGCACCTTGTGGATCGGCCACGTGATGCGGGACGACGTCAAGATCTCGGCCTACGCCGAAGGCAAAAGCCATGAGATCCTCAAGGCGCTCAAAGGGCTGGCCTGACCCATGCCCGTAACCTGGTCTACGGCTTGATCCGGCATATCGGGAGTGTTATCGTATTCCCTATCAGGCCAATCACGATCAGGAGTCGCCCATGCCCCAACTGGTCCGCTTCATGATGCGCCACGCCGCCATCGGCTTCGCCATCGCCATTGCCTTCGTCACCGTTCTGATGGTGAGCGACTTCAACGGATTGGGCACGCTGATCCTGGGGTCGGACATGTGGTATGTGGCCCTATTCATGCTGACCTTCTTCCCCGGCCTGACGTGCGCCCGCGTGCAGATGGGGTTGGCCATTTTCGCGTTGGGCGAAGACGACGAAACCCCGGGCACCGGCGAACGCGTCTGGGCCAGGGCCGTGGCCGCCGTGCGCGCCTGGCTCGCCCCGCCCCCCCAACGCGCGCCCGCCATGGTCAAGCCGAGCCGCCGGGCGCACCGCTGAAGCGTCAAGCCGTATCGCCGTCGGCGACGGTCCGTTTGCCGGACAGGACCCACAGGATCGCGCCCGGAAGGCTCGTGACGGCGATCGCCACCCCGAACAAAAGCGACAAAGCCAGGGCGCTGTCCGCGGAAACCCCGGCAAACGCGAACAGGGTCACCATCGCGCCTTCGCGAACCCCCCAGCCCGCGATGGAAATGGGCAGTGTTTGCACCAACAGCACGGGTGGGAACAAAACCAGGCATTCCACGATACCGATATCGTTGCCCATGCCGACCGCCAGGGCGTAGACCATCAGCGATAAGTTCACGTGCCCCGCGACGCTCCAGAAACCGACCGGTGCCGCGTGGCGAATCCGCAGCAGGGCCACGCGGGTATCGGCGGCCAATGCGCTCAGGCCTCGCACGATGGCGAAACGCGACAACCGTCCCACGGGAATGCGGTCCAGGACCATCACGAAGCCCGTCCCCCCCCAAGCGAGCACCAACACCGTCCATATCCCCCGCACAAACCAGTCCGCGTCGGTGAAGCCCGCGACGGCGAACGGAAGCATGGCCGTCGCAAGCGTAACCAATGCCAAAACCGTGACCATGCGGTCCAGCAAAACGCCGTTGACGACGCGTCCCAGGGCGAGGCCGGAACGGTGGGTAAGATAGACCCGCACCGCATCCCCGCCCACGGTGGACGGAAGAAGTTGATTGAAGAATGTTCCGATATAAAAAAACCGAATGGCCGCAAGGAAGGGCAAGGGCTGGTTGATCGCACGGCTGACGGCCGACCACCGGATGCCGCAAAGCACGTTTTGCAGAACGGCAAGACCCATCGCCCCCCCCAACCACGCAGGGTGGACGGCCAGCATCCTGTCCAGCGCATCCCGCACACCGACCGAACCCAACAGGAACCAGATCAACGCCACGGAAACGGCAAGCTTGACGGCGAATCCCAGCCATCGGAACCACGACCTTCGACCGGATTTCATCGCGCCGCCATCTCCTCGTTCGCCGTCCGCGCGTCAGGCTTGACCGTTCATGCGCACCGGCAGGCGCTTTGCGCCCCAATCCCCGGGCCGGGCTTCGAACAGGCCGGAGACGGGTGTTTGGCATTGGCCGCAGCGGCCGTGCCCGTCAAGGTTCCAATCGCTCAGCACATACCAGTCCCGGCCGATCAGACGGACGCCGCAGTTATGGCAGTATGTGCTCTCCGCGTCCAGATCGTGAACGTTGCCGACGTAGGCGTATCGCACCCCGTTGTCCATGGCGATGCGCCGCGCGCGCAGCAGCGTGGCGTGCGGCGTGCGCGGCTTGTCCTGCATCTTCCAGGCCGGGTGGAAGGCGGAAAAATGCATCGGCACGTCGGGGCCCAGTTCCTTCACCACCCATTTGGTCATGGCGTCGAGTTCCCCATCGCCATCGTTCTCGCCGGGGATCAACAACGTGGTGGTTTCGAACCACACGTCGGTTTGATGCTTCAGATAGATCAGGGTGTCCAACACGTCATTCAGGTGACCGCTGCACAGACGCTGATAGAAGTGCTCGGTGAAGCATTTCAGATCCACGTTGGCCGCGTCCATGTGGGCGAAGAAATCCTCCCGCGCGCCGGGCGAAATGTAGCCCGCCGTGACCGCCACGGTCTTGAGCCCCCGTTTGCGGCATTCGACGGCCGTGTCGATGGCGTACTCCAGGAACACCACCGGGTCGTTGTAGGTGAACGCCACGCTCTTGCAGCCCAACCGCTGGGCGGTCTCGGCAATGGCCGCGGGCAGTGCGGCGTCCGCCAGAACGTCGAAATGCGGCGGCACGCCCGCGTCCCAGTCTCCGCTTGCCCGGCAGATGGCGTCGATCTCGGCGCGGCTCACCAGCGGATTTTGCAGCCGTTCGAAGACGGCGGGCGATGCGATGGCTTCCGCCACCAAGGTCTTCAAAACCGCGTCCTGTTCCTTGGATATGGTCCAATTCTGGCAGAACTTGCAGGTCAGGTTGCAGCCGATTCCGCCCAGGGAAAAAATCGGCGTGCCCGGCAGGAAATGGTTCAACGGCTTCTTTTCCACCGGATCGATGCAGAATCCGCTGCTGCGCCCATAGGTCGTCAAAACGATTTCGCCGTTGACGGCCGCGCGGTTGAAGCACAGGCCCAGTTGGCCGTCGTGCAGGCGGCAGTCGCGCGGGCAGACGTCGCACTGCACCCGTCCGTCTTCCAGCTTCGTCCAGTATTTGGTTTTTTGAAACATGCGCGAAAACCTCACACGATCATGGTAGCACAATCGGCGGGCGTGGCGGGTGGCAATTGAAAAGACAGGACGACCGGCGCCTTGCCGTCAGTCCACGACCTCGATTTGGCCGACCATGCCCTCTTGCTGCCAATGGGGTCCGCAGAGATAGGGATACGTGCCGGGAATGTCGAATTTCATTTCCCAGTATTCTTCCGGGAACAAGCGGTCGCTTTCGTCCTTGCCCCAGGCCTTGAACCACACGCTGTGGCTGGTGCGCTTATCGACGTTGACGAAGCGCACCACGGTTCCGGTTTTCACGGACAGGGACTTGGAGCAGAAATTGTATTTGTACATCAAGACGGTGACCACGCCGGGGTCCGTTGGCGGCAAAGCGGCCTTGACGGCATCGAAACGCTCCAGCGCCTCGGCGCAGATGGCGGCGCGCTCGGCGTCGCTCGCGGCCCAGGACGCGGCAGGCAGAAAAAGGGAAAGCGCGAGGAAGGATGCCGCAAAACCACGCATGATCATGACGTCCTCCTCGCGTTTTCCCCTGTGTTACTTCGGCAGGGTCTTGGTGTATTCCCAAATGTCGATGGCGACATCCGCCGGCAGGGCCGACATGCCCGGCATGTCCACGCCCGGCTTGCTGAAGCGGATGCGGTGCAGCGCGCGATCCGGCAGTTCGTTCACCACCGCGCCGACCGGCGGCATGTCGGTGATCTTCTTGCCGTCCTTGCCGTGGCAGACCGCGCAGATGGTTTCGAAATACCCCTGCCCCTTGGCCGCGTCGCCCTTGGCGCCCGCAACGTCGATCAGGCCCTTGGACACGAACAGGCCCAGCGATTCGAAGTCGGTCTGGTTGAAGATGGCGTCGGTGTACTTGTGGGTGTCGTTCTTGAGGATCGCGATCACGTCCGCCGGAGACTTGCCCGACGCGCCCATGATGCCCTTGACGCCCACGTCGCCCGTGTAGCTGTAGCCATGGCAGTTGACGCAGCGCCAAGTCTTCTTGCCGGTCTGCCCCGCCGCCTCCGGCATGGCCGGGTGGGTGTCGCCAGGCACGTCGCCTTCGGTGATCTTGTAGTACCAGTCGTACAGCAGCCCGCCGCGTTGCAGCTTGCCTTCATCCGTGAGCGCCTGGGCCGAGGACGCCATGGCCGCGACCCCGATCGCGGCGCCGAGGCCGATGGCGATGGTCTTCGAAATGGATTTGTGACGTATCATGGCAGTACTTTCCTCTGAGATGGATCAAGGGTTTTGTTATTTGCACCAAGCCCCCTGCTCGACCCAACGCATCAACAGCAACGTGTTGGGATGGTCGTTCGGGGAGCCCGGATCGACACCCGGGGGCATGCGGTTCTTGGTCAACCGCTGATACAGGGGGCTGTCCTCGGCGTTGAACGGGATCACCACCGGAACGCCGGGCTTGCCAACCTTGCCGCGCGTCTTGGAAAACGCCCCCGTCATGATGGCCTCATAAGAGGTCAAATTCAACTCGTTAAAGCTCGGCGGATCGCGGAACGACTTGTGGCATTCCACGCACGCGGTTTCCGCGCCGAACGCATTGGGATCGGTAAACAGCGGCAGAACGGTCTTGGCGAAATCCTCGTCGTTCTTCGCCCCGGCGTTGATCCAGTCCTTGATCTTGAGAATCGCGTCCGAATCCACCGGTTCGAAAAACGGCACGCCCAAAGGCATGCGGTTGTTGCGCACCATCCGCACCAAAAGACTGGCGTGCGGATCGCCGGCCTGGATGATCGGCCGGGCCGGTTTTTCCGTAGCCCCGCGCAAGATGCCCTCGCACGTGGACAGATCCAATCCCCGATAGCTTTTCGCCGGGTCGTTGGAACTGTGACAAACGATGCACGCGGGCCCTTCGCCGAACGCGTTGGGCGTGCGCATGAGGGTCGAGATGTAATCGTAGGAAATCGGAATGTCGCGTTGCAGGACCAGGGCGTCGATCACCGCGTTGTCGCCGTGGATGTTCAACTTGCCGAGTTTCATGTCCAGATACATCTGGTGGGTGATGGACCCGGCGGGCGCGCCGTCACCGGCATCCTGCGCCCAGGCGTTCGCGCTGCTCCACGCGAGGCCCAAAACCGCGCAACACACCGCCGCGAAGGACGCCTTCAACAGGCTTCGGCCCTGGATTCTGCGGCGCGGGCGCGGCATCGGCGTCATTCCTCCTCCTTGAGGAATTTATCCACGGACATGCTGGATTTCGGAGCCGGGGCCGCTTTTTCCTTGGGCTTCACGTCGTCTTCCAGGTCTTCCAGTTCCTTCAGGTATTCGGCCGGGAGCTTGTGCGCGATGCCCTTGTGGCATTCGATGCAGGTTTTGCCGTCTTCCGAGGCCTTCTGCATGGTTTCCTTGGAGCGGCGGCGCTGCTTGTCCCAGTGCATGGCGCCATAATCATGGCAATTGCGGCATTCGTGGGAATCGTTGCCCTCCATCTCCGCCCAAACATTTTTGGCCAAGCGGTATCGGTTTTCCTCGAATTTTTCAGGGGTGTCGATGGTGCCGAGAACCTTGTGCAGGACTTCGTTGCTCGCCTTGATCTTGCGGATCAGCTTGGGTCCCCATTCCTTCGGCACGTGGCAATCGGAACAGATGGCGCGCACGCCCGACGGGTTGGAATAGTGGACGCTCTGCTTGTACTCCTGATAGACCTTCATTTCCATTTCATGGCACGACACGCAAAATTGCAGCGTGTTCGTGTACTCCATGAAGGTGTTGAAGCCTCCCCAGAAGATGATGCCCGCGAAGCCGCCGACGATGAAGATCGATCCAAGGCTCCAACGCGCCGTCGGCGACCAGAAGAATTTCCACAAGCCCTTCATGTGCGTCTCGCCCCACTTAATCGAGAAAGCCTAAAACGAATACTTTTTTTTGCAAATGAATTGGTCGGTTGCTTTTCAAGACTTGGGGGAAGCGGCTGACACCGCTTCCCCCAGACTTGAGCCTATATCAGGTGATATGCTTCTTGCGGTTCCAGACGTTGAATTTGCCGGTCGGCGTTTCAAGATTCTTGATACGCGCCTTCTCTTCCAAGGTCTTGGAGTCGTAGACCACGATTTCACCCTTGAGCCAGTCGGCCTTGCCGCCCTTCGCCCACACGGACACCCAGATTTCGCTGCCGTCCTTGTTGAACTCGGAGTGCGTGGCGACCGCCTTGTCCTGCGTCGTGACGCGGATGGTCTTCACGATCTGCCGGGTCTTCTTGTCCAGCACCTTGATGCTCTGCTGGATTTCCGGATCCGGATGCAGGGTCTGGTCGGCGATCACGTACGGCGAGTCGGGATGGGTCCGGATGAACAGGCCCGGCCCGTCGGTCTTGACCGTGTAGCACATCTTCCAGGCTTGGTCGGCGCGCTTCTCGGGATCGTTGCCCCACACGGCGATCTTGCCTTCGCCGAGGTGAACCGTGCCGCCCACCGGACCGCACTTGTCGTCGTGCCAGTTGGCGCCCGGTCCCGGGTGCGGCTTCACGCCGGTTTCCAGCATGCCCGAGAGCTTGCGGGTGACGGAGTCGAGGAACACCATCTTGTTGCTGGCGTTCGCCGCGATCTGGAAGTAGCGGTGCGTTTCGTCGAAGAACCCGTCATGCAGGAACTTCGCGTTGTCGACCATTTCGATGCGCAGGTTGTCGAGGTCGGAATAATCGACCTGCCAAAGCTGGCCCAGTTCCTTGACGGCGACGATCCAGGTCGGCGCCTTCGGCGTGTTGTAGATGGCGGCGACGCGGGCTTCTTCCACGTAGTTGCCGTCGATGTCCACGCCACGGGTGGAGACGACTTTCAGCGGCTCCATGGTCACGGCGTCGAGGATCACGAAGTGCGGCGGCCAGTAACCGCCACCGATCACGTACTTGTCCTTCCATTCGCCGTAATGAGACACGGCGACGTCACGGGCGTCATACGCGACCTGGGTTTCGGCGACCAGCTGCGGCGGATCCATCCACAGGTCGATCTTGGTCATCTTGCCGTCGCGGCCCTGGGTGTACCAGAAGCGGCCGTCGGAAGATTCCTTGGTCACGTGCACGGCGTAGCCGGTGTTGACCTTGGACAGGACTTCCTTGGTGTCGCCGTCGATGATGGCCATCTTGCCGGCGTCGCGCAGAATGACGACGAAGAAGTTTTCCCAATTGCGGCCGTGCATCGGCTTGGTCGGGTAGTCTTCCGGCTTGACGAAGGTCTTCCAGCGCTGCTTCATCATTTCCAGCGACATTTCAGGCGGCTTCGGCGGCGTCATCTGGATGTAGGTCGCCAGCTTCGCGATCTGCTCCTTGTTGAAGGTGTCGTCGAAATTGTTCATGCCGCCTTCGGTGCCGAGCGTGATGATTTTTTCGAGGCGCGCCTGCCCCAACTTCATCATGTTTTCCGGCTCCAGGTTCTTACCCGTCGCACCTTTGCGCAGAACACCATGGCAACCAGCGCACCGCTGGAAATACATGGTCTTGGCGTCTTCGAAATCTTCCTTGGAAAGCGTCGGCTCGGCCGCGCTCGCAGTGACGGAAGACATCAAAAGCGCACCCGCCGCCACTCCCATGGCCGATAGGGCAAATGCAAACTTTCTCATGAATTTACTCCCTTAGTTTATGACTTGAACCAGTCCCGACGGGAATGGCCCCGAAATCACTCTTCCCTCCATGCCGCGGCCCGCGTCCACAGCAACAGTGTCCGAGAGAAATTCAATGATAATTTTCCCGGATACTTGCGTGCATTCTCTCAAGCCAGGAACCACTTGAACTTGATTGTTATCAAGGCCTGCCAAAAAAAAACCACTTTTCGTGGCGAAATGGGCTGGTTTTTGCCATCAATCCCTTTAATTGACCAAGGTGGGACGGCGGCATCGTCAGCCCTTGCGGCGTGACCGCGCCCCCGAGCGTTCCCGCGGACAAAAACCGATTCCCGACCGAACCGCCGACGTTGGCCGCGGCAGATCGCGGGATCCGGTTTTGAATTGACAAAAATCAATGCCCACCTTTCGGAAAAGCATGCATTATCTTTGGGTCTGAACAACTCCGATCTGAGTCCGGTTGCGGGCTCTCCGGACACAACGGGGAAGCGGCGGTATCGTGAGCATCAAGAACAGCTGCGTCTATCTCGTGGGGGGCGGACCGGGCGACCCGGAACTGTTGACCCTCAAGGCGTTGCGCCTGATCGAACAGGCCGACGTCGTGGTTTACGACCGTCTGGTCGGCGACGCCGTTCTGGATCTGGTCCCCACCGGAACGGCGCGGATCTACGTCGGCAAGGCGGCCGGCGACCATGCCCTGCCCCAAGATGAAATCAACGAGCTTCTCTATCGTTTGGCCCAGTCCAAGACCCACGTGGTGCGCCTCAAGGGCGGCGATCCCAACGTGTTCGGGCGCGGGGCCGAGGAAGCCGACTATCTGGAAGCGCGCGGCGTGCGCGTGGAAATGGTTCCGGGCGTGACGGCGGCGGCGGCCTGTTCGGCGGCGGCGCGCGTTCCCCTCACCTACCGTGGTTTGGCCTCGGGCGTGCGCTTCGTCACCGGCCACCGGCGCAACGATGGGGAACTGGATCTCGATTGGCGGGGGCTCACCGACACCGACACCACCTTGGTCATCTACATGGGTCTGTCGACCCTGCCGTTGTTCAGCGCCAAGCTGATGAACGCGGGCATGGCCCCGTCCACGCCCGCGGTTCTGATCGCCAGCGGCGCGACGCCGAATCAGAAGGTCGTCAAGGCGACCCTGTCCACCCTGACCCAACGGGCGGAGGAGACGGGCCTGGAGATGCCGGTCCTCACCATCATCGGCGAAGTCGCGTCCGTCGCCAGCGTCCGCGAAACCCCGGACGAAAACGCCCTGGACCGGAAATTGGAGAGCGGTGTTGTTTGATTGGTCCAGGACATCCCCGCCCCTCTTGACCCTGGCGGCTCTTCTCATCGCACCGGCGGCTTTCGCCGCCGGCGATCCGCCCGAGGAGCGCCAGAAAGTGCTTCTTTATCGCCTGATCCAGGACTGCGGCTCGTGCCACGGCATGACGCTGAAGGGCGGCCTGGGCCCGGCGCTGCTGCCGGAAACCCTCAAGGACAAGGCCGACGAAAGCCTGACCGATATCATCCTCAACGGCATCGAAGGCACACCCATGCCGCCATGGGCGTTCGAAACCTCCGCATCCGAAGCCGCATGGCTGGTGCGCGTGCTGAAAAAAGGAGCCGTCCATGACGCGACGCATTGACCGCCGTTCGGCCCTGAAATTCGGGCTTGCCGGCCTGGGCGCCGCCATGGCGGTCCCCGTCGCCGCCCGTGCCGAAGCCCGCCCAACGCCCCGCGCCACCGGCGATTTGGGGTTGATCATCGAACGCGCGGTCGGACGGGTGCGCATCGTCGAAACTACCGGACGCACCGTGCTGCACACCATCGAGGGCCTGGGCGACCTGTCCCACGCCTCGGCGGTGTTTTCGCGCGACGAGCGCTTCGCCTACGTGTTCGGGCGCGACGGCGGACTTACCCAGGTCGACATGCTGGAAGGGCGCATCGTCAACCGCGTGGTGCAGGGCGGCAACTCCATCGGCGGAGCGATTTCCCAGGACGGACGTCTGGTCGCCGTGTCCAACTACAAACCGGGCGGCGTGAAGATCTTCGACGCCGACACCCTGGCGCTGGTGGCCGACATTCCGGCCGCCTACGAAGGCAGCACCGAGCAGTCCAAGACCGTCGGCCTGGTCGACGCACCGGAACAGAAATTCGTGTTCTCGCTCTACGACGCGGGGGAAACCTGGCTGGTCGACATGAGCGACCCCGCCAAGCCCGCCGTCACCAAGTTCAAGGGCATCGGCAAGTTGCCCTACGACGGCCTGATCACCGGCGACGGGCGCCATTACGTGGCCGGCCTGTTCGGCGAGGACGGCCTGGCGATGCTGGATCTGTGGGCGCCGGAAAACGGCGTGAAGCGCATCTTGGGAGGTTACGGCAAGGGCGACAAGCCGCTGCCGGTCTACAAGATGCCGCACCTGGAAGGTTGGGCCGAAGCCGACGGCAAACTGTTTTTGCCCGCCGTCGGCCGTCACGAAATCCTGGCGGTCGAACGCGGCAGCTGGCGCGAAGTGGGCCGCGTCAAGGCGCACAGCCAGCCGGTGTTCGTCATGGCGCGCCCGGACGGGCGGCATCTGTGGGTCAACTACGCCCACCCCGACAACGACACCATCGAGGTGATCGACGTCAAGACCCTGTCGGTCGTGAAAACCCTCAAGCCCGGCCCGGCTGTCCTGCACATGGAGTTCACGCCGCGCGGCGAACACGTGTGGGTGTCGGTACGCGATCTGGACATGGTGCTGGTCTACGACACCCGCACGTTCGAGGTGCTGGCGCGACTGCCCATGGACAAGCCCAGCGGCATCTTCTTCACCGCGCGCGCGCACCGGACGGGATTGTAGGCATGAGCGTCGCGGCGACCCTGTCCGATCTGGAAAAAGGACTGATCGACCAGTATCAGCGCGGCCTGCCGCTGGTGTCGCGCCCCTACGCCGCCATGGCCGAAACCCTGGGTGCGACCGAGGACGCGGTGATACAGGCGCTGGTGAACCTGCAAAAAAACGGCGTGTTGAGCCGCTTGGGCGCGGTGGTGACGCCGCACCGCGCGGGCTGGAGCACGCTGGCCGCCGTCAGCGCGCCCAAGGACCGCGTCGCCGAGGTCGCCGCCGTCATCAACGACTTTCCCACGGTGAACCACAACTACGAACGCGACCACCATTACAACATCTGGTTCGTGGTGGCGGGCTCCGATAAGGCCAGCGTCTTCGAGACGCTCCGCGCCATCGAAGGACGGACCGGGCTCAAGGTCCTCGACCTGCCCATGGAGGAAGCGTTTCACATCGATCTCGGATTCAAGGTGACATGGAGCTGACGGACCGCGACTACAAGCTGTTGGAGGCGTTGGAGGACGGCATCCCCTTCACGCCCGAGCCCTATGTCGTGCTCGGCCGCCACGCCGGCATGGGCGAAGCGGAAGTCCTCGCCACCCTCGAACGCCTGTGCACGGGCGGCGTGATCAACCGCCTGGGCCTGGTCGTGCATCACCGCGAACTGGGCTACACCGCCAACGGCATGGTGGTGTGGGACATTCCCGACGCCGAGGTCGCCCGTGTGGCGGAACGTCTGACCGACGAGCCGGTGGTGACGCTGTGCTACCGCCGCCCGCGCCGTCTGCCGGACTGGCCGTACAATCTGTTTTGCATGGTCCACGGGCGCGAGGAAGCGGACGTGCGCGCCTCCCTGGCGGACATGGTCGAGCGCCTGGGCCTTAACGCCTACCCCCACGACATCCTGTTCAGCAGCCGCCGGTTCAAGCAATGCGGCGCCCGCTACGCGCAACGGCGCAAGGTGGAAAGCATCGCATGATGGACGCCGCCGACCGCCGCATCATCAACGCCCTGCAGGGCGGCTTTCCGGTGAGCGAACGGCCGTTCCGCGATGCCGCCGTCGAATTGGGCCTCGACGAAGGGGACCTGATCCGGCGCATCGAACGGCTGCAAGCCGACGGCTATCTCAGCCGCTTCGGCCCCTTGTACGACGCCGAGAACATGGGCGGGGCGAAGACGCTCGCCGCGCTGTCCGCGCCCGAGGCCGAATTCGAGCGCGTCACCGAACAGGTCAACGCCTTCGACGCCGTGGCGCACAACTACCAACGCGCCCACGATCTCAATATGTGGTTCGTGGTGTGCTCCGACACGCCGGGCGGGGTGAAGGAAACTCTGGACGCCATCGAAGCGGAAACCGGTCTCAAGGTCTACGACATGCCCAAGCTTGAGGAGTTTTTCATCGGCCTCAAATTCGAGCTGGATGAAAAAGACGCGGAGGACGCGGCATGATCCTCGACGACACCGACCGCCAGATCGTGCGCGCGACCCAGGAAGGCCTGCCGCTGGACCCTCAGCCATACCACCGCGTGGCCGAAGCCCTGAACCTCGACCCGGCCGACGTCATGACGCGCGTTCGCCGCATGCTGGACGGCGGCGCGATCCGGCGCATCGGGGTCATTCCCAATCACTACGCGCTGGGTTACACCTTCAACGGCATGACCGTGTGGGACGTGGACGACGCACGGGTGAGCGAACTGGGCGCCAAGGTGGGTGCGCTGGATTTCGTCAGCCACTGCTATCACCGCCCGCGCCATCTGCCGCTGTGGCGCTACAATCTGTTCGCCATGGTCCACGGCCGATCCAAGGACGCGGTGGAACGCCAGGTCGAACGGATCGCGGAACTGCTCGGAGACGAGGCCCACGACCACAGGATTCTCTACAGCACCCGGATCCTCAAGAAGACCGGGCTGCGCATCAAGGAAACGGGATAACGCATGTTCAGGGTCTCCAAATTCCTCGCCGAACTGGATGCGCCGACCCCGGTGGCCCCGCGCCGCAATCCGCCGGGCCCGGTGGTGATCTGGAACCTGGTGCGCCGCTGCAACCTGACGTGCAAGCACTGCTACTCCATTTCCGCCGACAAAGAGTTTCCCGGAGAATTGAACACGGCCCAGGTCTTTGCGGTGATGAAAGACCTGCGCGCCGCCCGCGTGCCGGTGATCATTCTTTCGGGCGGCGAGCCGCTGCTGCGCCCCGACATCTTCGACATCGCGCGCGAGGCCAAGGCGCTGGGCTTCTACACCGCGCTGTCCACCAACGGCACGCTGATCGACGAACGGCTGGCCGACGTGATCGAGGATATCGACTTCGACTACTTGGGCATCAGCATTGACGGGCTGCGCGAAACCCACGACAAGTTCCGTCGCCAGGACGGCGCGTTCGATCTGTCGGTCAACGCCGCGCGGCTGTGCCGCGACCGGGGCATCAAGGTGGGGCTGCGCTTCACGCTGACCGGCGACAACGTCCACGATTTCCCGGCGCTTTTGCAAATGGTCGAGGACGAAGGCATCGACCGGTTCTACCTTTCGCACCTCAACTACGCCGGGCGCGGCAACCACAACCGCGCCACCGACGCGCACTTCGCCATGACGCGGGACGCCATGACGCATCTGTTCGAAACGGCGCTGGACTGGCGAAAGCGCAGCCTGGAAAAGGAAGTCACCACCGGCAACAACGACGCCGACGGGGTGTTCATGCTGCACTGGGTGCGCGAACGCTTCCCCGAACATGCCGAGCACATCCGGGGAAAATTGGTGCAATGGGGCGGCAACGCGTCGGGCGTCAACGTCGCCAACATCGACAACCTGGGCCAGGTCCATCCCGACACCATGTGGTGGCATCACGATCTCGGCAACGTCAAGGACCGCCCGTTCGGCGACATCTGGGCGGACACCACCGATCCCCTGATGGCGGGGCTGAAACAGCACCCCCGCCCGGTCAAGGGACGCTGCGCTGCGTGCGCGCACCTCGACATCTGCGCCGGCAACACGCGCGTGCGCGCCCAACAGGTGAGCGGCGATCCGTGGCGGGAAGACCCGGGCTGCTATCTCACCGACGAAGAAATCGGCCTCACCGCCCCGGACGGGGAGCGCCTGCGCGTCACCCCGTTCTCCGCACACAAGGGCGGCCGCAAGAACAGGAGCACTGACCATGTCCGTTAAGACCTTCATCGCCGCCGTTGCAAGTTCCGTCGCATTGACCGGGGTGGCCTGGGCCATGGACGACGAACCCAAGATCGACGCCGAGGCCCTGTACCAACAGCACTGCGCCGAATGCCATGCGCCGACCCGTTTGGGCGCGCTGGGCCCCGCGCTGCTGCCCGGCGCCATCGAACGGCTCAAGCCCGGCAAGCCGACCGAGGCCGTGATCGCCAACGGCCGCGTCGCGACGCAAATGGAAGGCTTCAAGGACAAACTGAGCGCGGCCGAGATCAAGGCTTTGGCCGAATATATCTACACAGAACCGGCGGTCGAACCGAAATGGGAAGATGCCGACATCAAGGAAAGCCACACCGTGCACAAGACCATGGCCGAATTGGTCAAGGCCCCCGTGCACCGGGCCGATCCGCTCAACATCTTCACCGTCGTGGAAATGGGCGACCACCACGTCACCATCCTCAACGGCCATTCGTTCGAGCCGATGTACCGCTTCAAGACCCACTTCGCGGTGCATGGCGGCGCGAAGTATTCGCCGGACGGCCGCTTCGTGTATCTGTCGTCCCGCGACGGCTGGATCACCAAACACGACCTGTGGGGTCTGGAACCCGTGGCGGAAGTCCGCGCCGGCCTCAACACCCGCAACATCGCCGTGTCGTCGGACGGCAAGTGGGTGATGGTCGGCAACTATCTGCCGCACAACGTGGTGATCCTGAATGCCGAAGACCTTTCGCTTTACCGCGTCGTGCCCACCACCGCCAACGACGGGTCCAAGACGTCGCGCGTCAGCGCCGTCTACGACGCCGAGCCGCGCCAGAGCTTCGTGGTGGCGCTCAAGGACATCAAGGAAGTCTGGGAAATGTCCTATGACCCGGACGCGGCCCCGGTGTACGGCGGCTTGATCCACAGCTACCGCAAGGGCCAGGAGGAAGCGACCGAGGTCGAGCCCCAGCCGTTCGCCCGCCGGCGCATCATGCTGGACGACTACATGGACGACTTCTACTTCGATCCGTCCTATGCGGAAATCATGGGCGCGTCCCACGACGGCAAGGGCGGCATGGTCTACAACCTCGACGCCCGCAAGAAGGTGGCCGAACTGGATCTCGAGGGCATGCCGCACCTGGGGTCCGGCATCGTCGCCGAATACCAGGGCCACATGGTGATGGCGACACCGCACCTCAAGAAGTCCCAGGTCAGCATCATCGACATGGAAACCTGGAAGACCGTCAAGACGATCGACACCAAGGGCCCCGGTTTCTTCATGCGCGGGCACGAGAATAGCCCCTACGCCTGGGTCGACGTGTTCTTCGGCCCCAACAAGGACCTCCTGCACGTGATCGATCTGCGCACCCTGGAAATCGTGCGCGAGATCAACCCCGCGCCGGGCAAGACCAACGCCCACGTGGAATTCACCCGCGACGGCCGCTACGCCCTGATCAGCGTCATGGAGGACCAGGACAAGGGCGGCGCGCTGGTGGTCTACGACGCGCATACCTTCGAAGAGGTCAAGCGCATCCCCATGAACAAGCCGGTCGGCAAATACAACGTGCACAACAAGATCACCCGTTCCGCCGGGACCAGCCACTGACAACGGAATAGACCGACATGAAACAGATTTACGCCGCCGCCTTGGCCTGTCTCGCCCTCGCCGCCGCCGCGCCCGCAGAGGCCGGGGAAACGCGCTTCGCTTGTCCGGACCTGACCAAGGGCGTGAAGTTGGGCGACTGTCCCAGCGAGCAGGAAATGAAGGACTCCTACAACGCCTCATGCCCCGAAGCCCTGCAGAAAAGCGGCGCGTGCCCGGAGTTCGGGTCCTACATGGTGCTCAAGAGCAAGGCCCTGTGGTCCGTGTTCAGCAGCGGCCAGGAGTTCCTGCCCTACATTTCCTGCCTGATTTCCGAGGAAAAGGTCCGCGCGTCCAAACCCATCGGCGTGCGCGTCAAGTGCGATACGGCGACGGAACGCTGCAAGGCCCTTTGCGAATATGATAACGACGTCTACGTCGAATTGCGCTTCGCGGGCATGTGTCATACCGACACCGGCGAGGCCATCGACTGCAAGACCGACCCGGTCGCCTGCGCGGTGACCTGCGAAACGGGCGAATAGCGCGCTTTCCCCTGTTCCCCCGCGCGCGCAAACGCGCTACGCTTGAACCATGAGCTTGGCGCGTCGTCCCGCCGTCGCGGGGGCCTTCTACCCCGCCGACCCCGCCGTTCTGGCGGCCCAGGTGCGCGGCTTCCTGGACGAAGCCGCCGCCGAGCGTGGTTCGCGCCCTCCCAAAGCCATCATCGCGCCGCACGCGGGCTACGTCTATTCCGGTCCGGTGGCCGCTTATGCCTATAAACTGCTGGCCCCGCTGAAGGGCACGATCCAACGCGTGGTTCTGCTGGGCCCGTGCCATCGGGTGGCGGTGCGCGGCGTGGCGCTGACCAGCGCGGACGTCTATCTTACCCCCTTGGGCGAAATCGCGGTCGACCATGGCCTGGACGCGGCGCTGATGGCGTTGCCCGGCGTTTCGGTGGTCGACGCCACCCATATCCCCGAACACAGCCTGGAAGTCCACCTGCCCTTCCTGCAAGAGGTCCTAGGCGATTTCGTCCTCATCCCCATGGTGGTGGGCGACGCGCGCGCGCATGAGGTGGCGGACGTCCTGGACGCCGTGTGGGGCGGGCCGGAAACCCTGATCGTGATTTCCACCGATCTCAGCCATTACCTGGATTACGACGCCTGCCAAGCCATCGACCGGCGCACCACGGCGGCCATCGAACGGCTGGACGGCGCGGCCATCGAAGGCGGACAGGCCTGCGGCCGCGTGCCGGTGAAGGGCCTGTTGGAAGCCGCCAAGCGCCGGGGCATGACGATCAAGACGCTGGACGTACGCAATTCCGGCGACACCGCCGGACCCAAGGACCGGGTGGTGGGATACGGCGCATGGGCGTTGTGGGAAAACGGCGACGGCGGCGCGAACCCGCAAGAAGACGATTTCTCCGCCAAAACCCGCGCACTTTTGAACGCGCACGGGGCGAAGCTTTTGCAACTGGCCAAGGCGTCCATCCGCCACGGGCTGGAGACCGGCGCGCCCATGCCCGCAGACCCGTCCGCCCTGCCCGCCGATTTGTCCAGCGTGGGGGCGTGTTTCGTGACGCTCAACAAGGACGGGCGATTGCGCGGCTGCATCGGCTCGCCCGAAGCCTACCGCCCGCTGGGCCAGGACGTGACGGAGAATGCCTTTAGGTCCGCGTTCCGCGATCCGCGCTTCCCGCCGCTGGACGCAGGCGAGGCCGAGGCGCTGGACATTCACATATCGGTGTTGAGCCCCGCCCATCCGTTCGCGTTCACGGACCAGGCGGACCTGTTGGCCAAGCTGCGCCCGGGGGTGGACGGGCTGATCATCGCTGACGGGGGACGGCGCGCCCTGTTCCTGCCGTCGGTGTGGTCGCAACTGCCGACGCCGGAACAGTTTCTGGCGCATCTCAAGGCCAAGGCCGGAATGCGCCCCGACCACTGGTCCGACACGTTCCAGGCATGGCGCTTCATCGCCGCCGAAACGGGGGCCAAGTGGGACAAGATCCCGTAGACTGACGAAGGGTCATTTCAAAATGTCAGTCTTTTTTCAGGAATCCGAATTTTTTCGATGACAGATATCCGAAGGCGTCCGTGGCGATCTTCGTTCCTACGAGCAAGGAAAATGGAACCACGGGGAGAAGGTAGCGCTTCTCGAGATGGACCATGGAATACAACAACGAATATCCCATGTAGACGCCCCATAGCATGAGGAACAACGCCATAGCGGGGTCGTCTCTGAGGAAATCGAGACGATTGTTTTTTATCGCCCGGATCACGAGAAACGGCACGCCAATTACGAAAGACACGGTGATGATCACCGAGACAATACGCGCCACGGCCCGCGTCGCGACCATGAGCAATTGGTCGTAACGGTAGTCCTCGATCACGTTGCGCAACAATTCGCCCTTGCCGGGCAGAAGGCTTTCCCACCCCCTTGCCCATTTCACGGCGCTGTTGACGCCTTCTATGGGCCGTACCGGCAACAAGGCCTGTTTGTTGCCGAGATTTCTCATCATCAAACGAAGCATGTCGCCTGGATGGTCGCGCCATAATCTAAAAAAACTCGACGTGGCGTGGCGGGCGATCTCCAATTCGTTCAACCCGTGCTGCTGAACCAAGTGCGGCCATATTGCGCCGCGAATGATCCGTACGATGGTTTCATCATGGGAATAGGGCTCCATATCCTTCAACAAAGGATCGCTCTCATAAACGGAGACGCCCCGTTTCGCCAACTCAATGGAGGGAGTCCACATGGACATGCCTGACGTCGTCGTTATGAAGCTGTATCCCGTGCGCTGCTCGTTCCACACTTTGTAGGCCTGCACGGTTACAAACATTGGCAGAGCGAAAACCAACAGCACGGCGAAGGGCTTCAGCTTCCCGTATCCTGTCGAGAAAGCCCACAGCCAAACCAGGGGCCAATAGAGCATCTGAAGATAAAGGCCTGCCTCTCGCATCAGGAAAGCTGCCGCTACCATGACGCCAAGACAAAAAATCTCGAGCCACTTAGGCCTTCTCCTATCGAGAATGGCAATCCCGGTGTAACTGAGCAAGATCACGGTCAGGCTCGCGTTCAGACTGTCCGACAGAAGGCATTGATCAAACAGAATCGTCTGGCCTGTCCCGTGCGCGAGAAGAATGAACACGGCGATCGCAAGATGGCGTGTCAGGCGCAATGCTAACCGATAAACGTACAGGCTGGCGATCAACGACAGAACGATCTGAAAAGAAACGACGAGCCATTCCCATTGCTCGGATGTGACGGCCTTCATAAACGCAAGGACCGCCGGGTATCCGATGACCCGGAACGTGGTTTGCGAGTTCTTCCCGTGGCCCGCGCGGTCGAAATCGAGAACCTCCGACCTCAGGGATTCAGCGTTGGCGACAATGAGATCGGCATACTCAATATATTCCGAGGTATCAGGGGCATGGATCGGCGACAGATAAACCAAGACCATCAACTTGATGAAGAGGATTGCCGAAAGCGCCACGAACAGCGCCCTGTTTCGATCGATGATACTCAACGTTCAATACTCTCCATTTCCCGGCCTTTCGGGTAGTGCATACGCGCGCGCGGCGGATTCTCCCTATTTTTTCCGAGCAAGGCAGAAAACCGATAGGCCAAACATTCTATTATATTTCATGAAAGGACGTTCCATTCGACATATGGCGCTTAACACCGCGTTCGTTAGGGGAGAATGCCTTTTCAATTGCGATTTGTCCGCCGCGCCCCCTCCCTGAAATCGGCCCAACAGACGAAGAGCCGCCGCGATCGGGAACACGCCTGCGAAGTAATAATATGTCTCCACGACATCGAGTTCCGAGGCCTTCACCGCGACTTCAAGGCCGCTCAGTGTGTAACGCCTCTTGTGTTCGAGAAAAACGTCATGGGAACTCCATAAAAACTCAAAGGCCGGCACGGAAACGAAAAAATAGGTCCCGCTCGCCACCTTGCGAGCATATTCGACGATCAATTGCGTATCGTCATCGACATGCTCAAGCACATCCATCATGAGGACAATGTCGGCATGCTCATTCCCGACCGACCGACGGAACGCGATTTCCTTGCCCTCATGGACTTGATTGGAATCCTCCGGATAACTGTTGTCGACGCACAGTGCCTCGTCGGCCTTGCCCGTCGAAAGCAAATACCTCGAGAAAAACCCAGAACCCGCACCAACGTCCATGACGCGGGAAAACCGGATGTTTCGCAATGCGGCCGACAAGGCGGAGGCCTTGGAGGCGTAATACCAGTGGTCCTTTATCTGAGACCCCAGAATTTCAACTTCTTTAAGATCCACGATCACGTTCCGCCGGGCTCATGAGCTTGATAGACACGCCTGACAATATAATTGGGTCTGCGTTTGGACTCGATATAGGTCCTGCCGACATACTCACCGATCACACCGATACCTATGAGTTGCACCCCGCCGATAAAGGTGATCGCCACCATCAACGACGCATACCCTGGCACGTCAGCTCCGGAAACAAGAACACGAAAAACGATAAACATCGCAAATAAAAATGCTGGAAACGCGACCGCGATCCCCAGATACACCCACAACCGCAACGGGGCGATGCTGAAGCTTGTGATCCCATCAACGGCGAAACTCCAGAGTTTCAAACCATTGAATTTAGATGCCCCGGAGTTCCTCTTGGGACGCGAATAGTCGATGAAGGCTGTGCGAAACCCTACCCAAGCGAACAACCCCTTCATAAACCGATGCGATTCCGGCAATTGCTTCAGAGCCTCGATGACGCAACGATCCATCAACCGAAAGTCACCCGCGTTATTGGGGATTTGGGTGCTCGAAATGACGTTGTGGAATTTATAGAACATCTCAGCGGATGTCCGCTTCGCCCAACTGTCACTGTCCCGGTTCACCCTTCTTCCGACGACGACTTCGTACCCTGCCCGCCATTTTTCGATCATTTCCGGAATGAGTTCGGGGGGATCTTGCAAGTCCACGTCTATTACAATAACAGCATCTCCGGATGCTTCGAACATCCCCGCCGTCAAAGCGGCTTCCTTGCCAAAATTTCGACTTAAGTCGACGAGCTTCACGCCTAATCCGGAGCCATGCATCTTCAATATTTTCTCAAGCGTACCATCCGTGCTGCCATCATTTACAAAAATGATCTCCACATTGACATCGTCGCATGACCTAAATACGCCATCTATAGATTCAACAAATGCATCAACAGTTTCCTCCTCGTTGTATACCGGAGTTACTATTGAAATATTAGCAATACTCATTCAGATACCCCACAACTTCCTTTGTCCTTCGCGCCGAACAGAATCATTTTGCCGATTTTATCACGCCCCCACTTCACTTTCCATAGAGAGCGGAAATTGCCGGTCGTACGAGTCCCAACACCCCAGAGACCGGCGGATTGAACCCTTCGCGCCGCGGCTTTACGCTTTCCACTGAACCTATCGATTCGCCATGACGCCAGGGGGAGCCATGACCGTCAACATCACGACGCGCGTGCTGGACGCGCTGCACGACATCGCGGTCCGCGCGGGCCGGGAAATCATGGACGTCTACGTCACCGACTTCGACGTCGCGCACAAGGGCGACGCCTCTCCGGTGACCGAGGCCGACCGGCGCGCCGAAGCCCTGATCCTCGACGCCATCCGCGCTGAAATCACCGACACGTTTCCCATCATCGGGGAGGAGAGCTTTTCCGACGGGAAAGCCCCCACCCTGGACGGCGGGCCGTTCTGGCTGGTGGACCCGCTGGACGGAACCAAGGAATTCGTGTCGCGCAACGGCGAATTCACCGTCAACATCGCCTTGGTCGATGGCGGCGTGCCGGTGGTGGGCGTGGTCTACGCGCCGGTGCTGAACAACCTGTTCATGGGCAGCCCCTTCGGCGCGACCGCCGATTTCGGGAGCGGCCCGCAAATGATCAAATGCCGCAAATGGCCGGCCGAAGGCCTCACCGCGCTGGTCAGCCGCAGCCACAAGACCCCGGAAACGGACGATTTTCTCAAGGACTACACCATCAAGGATGAAACCAGCGCCGGCAGTTCGCTGAAGTTCTGCCTGGTGGCCCGTGGCCTGGCGGACATCTATCCCCGCCTCGGCCGCACCATGGAATGGGACACCGCCGCCGGTCACGCGGTGCTGCGCGCGGCGGGCGGCGACGTCACCAAGCTGGACGGCGCGCCGCTCTCCTATGGCAAGCCCGGCTTTGAAAACCCGCATTTCGTGGCCTTCGGCAAGCGCCCGGCCTGACGGGGCTGGAAGCGGCTTTTTGCTTGAACGCGGTGGACGCGCCCCCCATTTTGCGCGTAAAACGCCCCTACATTCCCGAGAACGCCAGGTGAAACCGTGACCGACGCCAACGCACTGCCCAATTTCGAGGTCTTCGAGGCCACCCCGGACGCCATCCGCCAAGCCGCCGCCGTGATCCGCGCGGGCGGGTTGGTGGCGTTTCCGACCGAAACCGTCTACGGGTTGGGCGCCGACGCCACCAACGGCGAGGCCGTGGCCCGCATCTTCGAGGTCAAGGACCGCCCGACCTTCAACCCGTTGATCGTTCACGTCGCCGATGAAACCCAGGCCGGCCAACTGGTGGACTTCAACGAGACGGCGCAGAAGCTGGCCTTCGCGTTCTGGCCCGGGGCGTTGACGCTGGTGTTGAAACGGCGCGATGACAGTCCGCTGTCCCTGGTGGCGACGGCGGGTCTGGACACGGTGGCCGTGCGCGTCCCGGCCCATCCCACCGCGCAGGCTCTGTTGGCGGCGGCGGGCGTGCCCATCGCCGCGCCCAGCGCCAACCGGTCCGGCTACATCAGCCCCACCCAGGCGATCCACGTGTTGATGCAATTCAAGGACGGTCAGGGAATCAACGTCGTGCTGGACGGCGGCGCGTGCGCCATCGGCGTGGAAAGCACCATCATCGACGTGTCCGGCGACACCCCCACCCTGCTGCGCCCGGGCGGCGTGCCGGTGGAAGACATCGAGGCCGTGATCGGCCCCGTGGCCATCGGCCACACGCCATCCGACGACGGCGACATCAAGGCCCCCGGCCAGTTGAAAAGCCACTACGCGCCGTCCATTCCCATCCGCATCAACGTCAAGCCCGAAGAGCGCCAGCGCGGCGAAAGCATGCTGACCTTCGGGCCCGACATGCCCAGGCGCGGCACGTTGAATTTGTCCAAGAAGGGCGATCTGCGCGAAGCGGCGGCGAATCTCTTCACCATGATGCGCGCGCTGGACATGCCCGGCATCCGCGGCATAGCCGTGGTCCCCATCCCCAACGAAGGCCTGGGCCGCGCCATCAACGACCGCCTGCAACGCGCCGCCGCGCCCAAGGGCGTTGAGACCGACGCCGACGGTGAACCCAAATACTTCGACCCCATCGGCATTATCGAGATCTGAGGAACGGCGCGATGGCTGAGAATGGCGCACGAACCGATTGGCGACCGCCCCAGTCCCTTGAGGAACGGCTGCGCGGCGCGTTGATCCCCCCCAGGCTCTATTACGGCATGCGGGCGCGGCGCGAGCATCGCAAGGGCGAGGCGGAACTGCGCATTCTGCCGTTCCTGGCCGATCCCGCGCGCGTCGCCGTGGACGCAGGCGCCAACAAGGGAGTCTACACCTATTGGCTGGAACGCCTCTCCAGGCATGTTCACGCCTTTGAGCCCAATCCCAAGATGTTCGACGTGTTGCGGCGCGGGGCGGGACCCAACGCCACGGTGCACTACGCGGCGTTGTCCGATACCACCGGACAGCTGGCGTTGCGCATTCCGGAAACCGGCAAGGGGCGCTATTCCAACCAGGGCGCGAGTCTCAACCACGACAAGGTAGGCGAGCGCTATGGCGAGGTGATGGTGGATACCTTCCGCCTGGACGACCAGAACCTGGGGCCGGTCGGCTTTCTCAAAATTGACGTCGAAGGCCACGAGATGGAGGTCCTGGACGGCGCCCGCCAGACCATCGAACGCGATCGTCCGGCGCTGCTGATCGAAATGGAGCAAAAACACACCAAGCGACCGATCGAAGATGACCTCGCCCGGGTCGAGGCCCTGGGTTACCGCACCCTCTACCTGCACCGGGGCGTACTGAAGGACGGCACGGATTTCGACGGTGATTTCCATCAGCGCGGCGTCGAGGACTGGGCCGATTACGTCTTCAATTTCATTTTCCTGCCCAAGGGGAAGGCGTCATGAACACCACGGCGGACCTGATCGAGGCGCTGCGCGGCGTGCTGGGTGATCCGGGCCTGATCACCGACCCTGGAGCCATGGCGGGCTATGTCGAGGAACAGCGCGGTCTTTATCGCGGAAACGCCCCCGCCGTCGCCCGCCCCGCCAGCACCGACGAAGTGGCGCGGGTGGTGAAGCTGTGCGCCGACGCGGGCGTGGGCATCGTGCCGCTGGGCGGCAACACCGGACTGGTGGGCGGCGGAATAGCCGACGGGCAGGTGGTGCTGTCGCTGGAGCGCATGAACAAGATCCTCGACGTCGATCCCGTCAACGCCACCATGACGGTGGAGGCGGGCGCGATCCTGGCCGACATCCAGGCCGCCGCCGACGCGGCGGACGCCTACTTTCCGCTGAGCCTCGGCGCGGAAGGCAGCTGCCGCATCGGCGGGAACCTGTCCACCAACGCCGGCGGGGTGCACGTGGTGCGCTATGGCGCGGCGCGCGATCTGGTGCTGGGCCTGGAAGTGGTGCTGGCGGACGGCCGCGTGTGGGACGGCCTGACGGCGCTTCGCAAAAACAACACCGGCTACAACCTCAAGGCTCTGTTCCTGGGAGCGGAAGGAACGCTTGGCGTGATCACCCGCGCGGTGCTGCGTCTGTTCCCCAAACCCCGCGCCAAGGCCGTGGCGCTGGCCGGGTGCGGATCGTTCGACGACGCGCTTCAACTGCTGCACGCCGCCCAACGCCTGGCGGGCGACGCCTTGATGGCATGCGAGGCCATGAACGGTTTTTCCGTCGAGCTGGCCGAAAAGCATGTGGCCGGCGCGGCCAGCCCGCTCGAAGGGCGGCACGAATGCTACGTTTTGCTGGAACTGGGCGCGGCGGACGCCAAGGCGGATTTGGGCGCGCTGATGGAAGAGGTTCTGACCGAAGCCTTCGAAGCCACCGCCGTTGAAGACGCCGTCATCGCCCAAAGCGGTCCCCAGGCCGACGGCCTGTGGCGTCTGCGCGAAGCCGTGCCGGAGGCGCAAAAGTTGGAAGGCGGATCGATCAAGCACGACGTGTCGGTCCCCGTGTCCAAGACCCCGGAGTTCATCCGCCGCGCCAGCGAAGCGGTGCAAGCCATGATCCCCGGCGTGCGCGTGGTGGCGTTCGGCCATTTGGGCGACGGCAACACGCATTTCAACCTGACCCAGCCCGTCGACATGGACAAACAGGCGTTCCTGGAGCGCTGGCACGAGGTCAACGCCCGCGTCCACGACGTGGCCGCGGAGCTGGGTGGCAGCTTTTCCGCCGAGCACGGTATCGGACGGCTGAAAACCGGGGAAATGGCGCGTCTCAAGAGCGCCGTCGAGCTGGATTTGATGCGGGCCGTCAAAAACGCCCTGGATCCGCTGGGCATTTTCAATCCAGGCAAGGTTTTGCCGCCCCGGAAGTAGGCTAAAAACGGCCCGTTTTTCTTGCTTTCTCCGGCGTTTTCGCGCACTTTCGGCCTGTCCTAGGGGAAGGAATCCGCCGTCCGTGCTTAAACTCACCCGCTATATGCTATGGCAGCTTTTCGTCGGCCTGACGCTTGTGACGTCGGTGCTGGCGTCCGTGGTGTGGCTGAGCCAGTCCTTGCGTTTCGTGGACATGATCGTCAACAGCGGCCTGACGGCGGGGATGTTCGTCTACCTGACGGCCTTGATGATGCCGAACTTCCTCACCGTCATTCTGCCCATCGCCGTGTTCGCGGTGTGCATGTTCACCTATCACCGCATGATCATGGATCGCGAATTGGTGGTGATGCGCGTGGCGGGACTGGGACAAATGGATCTGGCGAGGCCGGCCATCATTCTGGCGCTGATGGTGGTGGTGGCCGGGTATGCCCTGTCCATGTACGTGGTGCCCCATTCGTGGTCCCAGTTCAGGGAAATGAAATGGAACGCGCAGTTCAACTATTCTCAACTGCTGCTGCGCGAAGGCACGTTCAACGAGGCCGCCAATGACATCACCGTCTACGTGCGCCAGCGCACCGAGGACGGCCAGCTCCTGGGCATTCTGGCCCACGACGAACGCAAGCCGGAAAACACCTTCACCTGGATGGCCGAGCGGGGCGCCCTGGTGGAGACGGACCAGGGCGCGCGCGTGGTTCTCTACAATGGGACACGCCAAGACTACGACACGCGCGCCAACAAACTTTCCATCCTGTATTTTGACCGCACCGTGCTGGACATCGATGCCCCGGAGGCGGCGACAAGCGACCGCATGAGCGAGCCCCGCGAGCGCACCATGGATGAACTGGTCAACCTGGACACCCGAGGCTTGGATGAATACAGCCTCGGCAAATATCACGCCGAGCTCCATCGCCGTTTCGCCCTGCCCTGGTCGGCTCTGGGGTTCGCCATGATCGCGCTGAGCGTCCTGATGTCGGGAAATTTCACGCGCCGAGGCGAAGGCAAGCGCGTTTTCGCGGCCATTCTCCTGGCGGCCGGATATCAAGCCGCGATGCTGGCGATCCTTAACGTCGCGTCACGCGACACCACGCACATTCCGTCGATATATCTGGTCACGGCCCTGCCGATCGTGTTGGGACTGATCGTGCTTGTATCGCGCCTTGGAATCGGGAAGACGCAGCCGTCCCCCCCCACGACCGCCGGGGGGAGAGCCTCATGAAACTGTCCGGCACCCTGTCCCTCTACATCGGCCGCAATTTTCTGGTGAGCTTCTTGGGGTTCTTCTTCGGCCTGCTGACGCTGATCTTGCTGCTCGATCTCATCGAACTGTTGCGCCGGGGCGCGTCGAAACCGGACGCCACGTTCATCTTGATGGTGCAAATGGCGCTGTTGAAGTTGCCGCACATGGGGCAGCTGCTGTTCCCCTTCGCCGCCCTGTTCGGGGGCATGGCGGCGTTTTGGCGGCTGTCGCGCAGCCAGGAACTGGCGGTCACCCGGGCGGCGGGCATCTCGGTCTGGCAATTTCTCCTGCCGGCCCTGTTTTTGGCGCTTGCCTTGGGTATTGTGAAGATCACGGCCTTCAACCCCTTGTCCTCGGCCACGCTCACCCGCTTCCAGGTGATGGAGGCCACGCTTCTCAAGGGGCAAAAAAGCGTTTTCTCCATCTCGGGAACAGGCGTGTGGCTTCGACAGTCGACGGAGGAAGGGCACGCGGTGATCCATGCCCGCAACCTCCTTCAGCACGACAACACCGTGGAACTGATCAACACCGTCACCTTTCTATATCAGGGACAGGACACCTTCATCGGCCGGGTCGACGCCGAGCGCGCCACGCTGGGCGAAGGTCATTGGCTGATGAAAAACGCCTGGATCAACAGGCCCGAAACCCCGCCCGCGGACGTGGGAGAGTTCTGGCTGGAAACGGACCTGACCCTGGCCCGCATCCAGGACAATTTCGCCCCCCCCGAAACCATGTCCTTTTGGAAGCTGCCCGATTTCATCCAAACCTTGGAGGCGGCGGGTTTTTCCGCCATCCGCCATCGTCTGCAATGGCACGCGCTGTTGGCCTCTCCGCTCTTGATGTGCGCCATGGTGCTGATCGCGGCCACGTTCACGTTGCGCCATTCCCGGCGGGGCACGACCACGTTCATCATCGTCAGCGGGGTGTTCACGGGATTCATGCTGTATTTCTTTTCCGACGTGGTGTTCGCGTTGGGGCTGTCGGAGCGCATTCCCGTGACCTTGGCGGCCTGGACTCCATCAGGCGTCGCCGCCATGTTGGGGCTTGCCATGTTGCTTCATCTTGAGGATGGTTAGGACGGCATGAAATCGAAACGCACCATTCTGGCGATCGTGTTGAGCGTTGCCCTGCTGGGGCTGGCCGCGCCCGCGCGCGCCGCCGAAGCCACCGCCCCGGCGACCTTCAGCGCGGATGAAATGACCCATGACCGGGAAATGGGCGTGATCACGGCGCGCGGCCGGGTCGAGGTCAATCACGACGGCTACACCCTTCTCGCCGACCGGATCAGCTATAGCCAGAACGCCGATCTGGTGCGCGCCATGGGCGACGTCACGTTGCTCCGTCCCAACGGCGACGTCATGTTCGCCGACAGCATGGAGGTCAGCGGGGATCTCAAGAACGGCCTGATCGAAGACATGCGCGCGGTGCTCGCCGAACGCTCCCGCTTCGCGGCACGCAAGGCCAAACTCGTCAACGACGAGACCCTGACCATGGAACGCGCGGTGTATTCGCCGTGCGAACCGTGCAAGGACGATCCGAAGCGCCCCCTGTTGTGGCAGGTCAAGGCCGTCAAGGTCGTGCATGATCGCAAGGAAAAGATCATCGAATTCGAGCACGCCTGGATGGAACTGGCGGGCGTGCCGGTGGCGTACACGCCCTATCTCCGTTTTCCCGACCCCACGGTGAAACGCAAGTCGGGTTTTCTGCCGCCCAGTTTTGGGGGAAGCAGCGACTTGGGCCTCACGGCGAGAACCCCCTATTTTCAAGTTATCGACGATCACTCCGATTTCACCGTCACGCCCATCGTGACGTCGAACGAATACGGCGCCTTGGCGGGAGAATACCGTCAACGCTTCAAGACCGGCGAAGTGGAGGGCGACGCCTCCCTGGCGTATACATCCGACGAGGATGTGTACGGTCACATCAGATCCAGGGCCAGGTTCGATATCGATCACACGTGGCGCTGGGGGGTCAACCTGAACAGGGTCAACTCGGACACCTACATGCGCCGCTACGACTTCGGCAGCGAAAGCCTGCTGACCAGCAAGGCGTATCTCGAGGGTTTCCGGGGCAACACCTATACCTCGTTCTCCGGTTTGGCGTTCCAGGGGCTTCGGGCCACGGACGTGGACGAAACCACCCCCGTGGTGTTTCCGCGCGTCGAATTCAGCTATCGCGGCGACGCGGACGGCCACGGGGCCTACAACACCCTGGATGTCAACGCCACCATGTTGAACCGTGAACAAGGCGTCGACAGCTCGCGGATCAGCGTCCACCCGGCATGGAACGTCGAACACATCGCCCCCATGGGGGACGTGTACAAACTCACGGCCCGCATGGACGTAGACTTTTTCAACGCCCAAGGCCTCGACGCGCCCACGACGCGACCAGCGGTGGTCAACGGGAAATACAACGGCTCCGCCTTGCGGCTGCGCCCCGAAGTGCAAATGGACTGGGCGATGCCGTTCGCGCGCCGCCATGGCACGTCCACCGAGGTGCTCCAACCGCTTGCCCAGGTGATCCTCAGCCCCCAAGGCGGCAACAGCTATAAAATGGCCAACGAAGACAGCCTGGATTTCGACTTCAACGACGCCAACCTGTTCAGCGCCAACCGCTTCACCGGCTACGACCAGGTGGAAAGCGGACCGCGCGCGAACTATGGCGTCAAGTGGAGCGTCACCGGCGACAATGGCGGCAGCACGTCGCTGCTGTTTGGACAGAGCTACCGCGTTTCGGACGACACCACGTTTAAAACCGGATCGGGGCTGGAGGACAATCTTTCCGATTATGTCGGAAAGGTGGAGCTGTCTCCAGGTTCTCACGTCAACCTTCTCTATCGGACCCGCATAGACAAGGACTCCGGGGAATTCAACCGCAATGAGGTCGGCGTCAGCGGAAGCCAGTCCATCTTCGATTACGGCGTGAACTACCTTGCATTCGATCGCCAGGAAGGCAGTGAATTCCCCGGACGCGAAGAAATCAGCTATAGCCTCGGCGCGGACCTCGACGAGTTCTGGCGCACCAATCTTTCCGGCGTGCGCGATCTTTCCTCAAGTGGCGGACAGCGTGCCATGGGGCTCGGCTTCACCTACGAGGACGAATGCCTGAGGTTCGACACGTTGATCAGCCGCACCTTCTATCAGGACCGGGACCTCCGCCCCACGGACGCCATAATTTTCCGCTTGGCTTTCATGAACCTGGGCGAGGTGGGGACGGGCATCTCGCCCTGATCCCCTCTCCGCACACGCCTCAACCCGATTTGATTTCATAGGTTCAAGAACCATGCCGCTCATGACGAGACCCGAGACTTCCTCACCCGCGACGACCGTGATTTTCGCGGTCCTCTGCCTGATTATGATCGGGCTCATGCCCTTCACCCCGGCCCGGGCGCAGGGTAACCTGGGGATCGCCGCCGTGGTCAACGACGAAGTGATTTCCGTTCTGGATTTGCAGGCCCGCATGGCCATGATCATGGAATCCGCGAGCATGGATGACACCCCCGAGAACCGCGACCGCATCGCGCAGCCAGTTCTGCGCGGCCTGATCGACGAAAAACTCAAACTTCAGGAAACCCGGCGCCTCGGCATTCAAGTGACCCAGGCGGATATTGAAAACGCGCTGCAAATCATCGCCGGCAAGAACAAAATGAGCGTCCCGCAACTGAGCGACCACCTGGCTTCGATCGGCGTGCCGCTCAGCGCCCTGGCCTCGCGCCTGGAATCGGAGCTGGCTTGGGACTATTACATCGGCCGCCACGTCGCCAAGCGCCTGCAAATCGGGGAAGAGGAGGTCAAGGACGAAATCGAACGGATCCGCTCTCAAGCGGGCAGACCGGAATACCTGATTTCCGAAATCTTCGTGCCCATGGATGCGGGCGGCGAACAGGGCGACGCTGGACAGATGGCGCAGAGCCTTTTGCTGCAATTGAAGAACGGCGCGCCGTTTTCCGCCCTGGCGGAAAACTTTTCCCAGGCGCCCTCTGCCGCCGTCGGCGGCGACATGGGGTGGCTGCGACCGGACACGCTGGATCCGACCTTGCGCGACGTGATCGGCAAACTGAACCCCGGTGAAGTCAGCATTCCCGTGCGCGCGCTCGGCGGCTATTACCTCCTGTATCTCAGGGAGGTTCGCACCAACCCGGGATTGCAGACCGAAGAAACCATGGTCAAATTGTCCCAATATCATGCCGCCGCGCCGGCCGGCGCCGACAACGAGGCCTTGAACGCCCTCGGCGCCCGAATGATAGAGGAAACCCGCGGCATGCGGACCTGCTCTCAACTCGAAACACATGGACAAAAGGCCGGCACGAACCTTTCCGGTCCCTTGGGCGTGATGAAGCTATCCGCCTTGCCGGAAAGCATGCGCGGCATCATCGCCGGCCTCGCCCCCGGCCAACCGAGCCGTCCCGTGCAAACCGGCAATGGCCTTGCCGTCCTGATGGTGTGCGAAAAAACCGGAGACCAGGGCGGCGGCCAGGCCGCCAAGGACGCGATCCGCACGAAGTTGCTGCAACAACGCTTGGAAGTCGCCGCGGAACGCAAGTTGCGCGACCTGCGTCACGAGGCGTTCCTGGACATCCGCCTATGACCCAACCCCTGGCGCTCACCATGGGCGACCCGGCGGGGGTGGGGCCGGACATCACGCTCAAGGCTTGGATCCGCCGGGGCGATGGCGTGCCCGCGTTTTTCACCATCGCCGACGCCGGTTCCCTGGCCGCCGCCGTGGAACGGCTGGGGCTGGACGTGCCGATCCACCCCATCGACCGCCCGGCCCAAGCGGGCGCCGTGTTCGATGCCGCGCTGCCGGTGCTGCACCTGCCCCTCCACACCCCCGCCGTTCCCGGCCGGCCGTCGTCCGACAACGCCCCGGCGGTGGTCGAATCCATCCGGCGCGCGGTGGACCTGACCCAGGATGGCGAAGCGGCGGCGGTGGTCACCAATCCCATCGCCAAGGAGGTCATGTACGGCGCGGGTTTCGCCTTTCCCGGCCATACCGAATACCTGGCGCACCTGGGGGGCGACGTGAAGCCGGTGATGATGCTGGCGTGCGACCGGCTGCGGGTGGTGCTGGCGACGGTCCACGTCTCCCTCCGGGACGCGGTGGATCAGTTGAACGCGGACACCATCTGCGATGTGGCGCGCATCACCCACGCGGCACTCAAGCGCGACTTTGGCCTCGAAGATCCGGTGATCGCGGTGGCGGGACTGAACCCGCACGCGGGCGAAGGTGGGTCCATGGGGCGCGAGGAAATCGACATCATCCAGCCCGCCATCGACCGATTGGCGGCGGAAGGCGTTCGCACGCTGGGGCCGCTGCCCCCCGACACCATGTTCACGGCCAAAGCCCTGCCCACCTACGACGCGGCGCTGTGCATGTACCACGACCAGGGCCTGATCCCGCTCAAGACCCTGGATTTCGAACGTGGCGTCAACACCACGCTGGGCCTGCCGTTCGTGCGTACCTCGCCCGACCACGGCACGGCGTTCGACATCGCCGGGATCGGCCGGGCGTCCGAGGAAAGCCTGATGGCGGCGATGCGCATGGCCGCCGCCATGGCCAGGGCGCGGGCGGGGAGTTGATCCCATGGCCGAAACGCTGGACGGCTTGGCGCCGCTGCGCGACATCATCGCCGAACACGGTTTGGCGGCGAAGAAGACGTTGGGGCAGAATTTCCTTTTGGACCTCAACCTCACGTCCCGCATCGCGCGCACGGCGGGGGACTTGTCCGACACCACGGTGATCGAGGTCGGGCCCGGCCCGGGCGGGCTGACCCGCGCCATCCTGGCCGCCGGCGCCAAGCGCGTGGTGGCGGTGGAACGCGACCGGCGGTGCATTGACGCGCTGGAAAGCTACCTGGTCCCGCACGCGGGCGGGCGGCTGGAAATCATCGACGGCGACGCGCTGGAACAGGATTTCCAGGCCCTGGCCCCCGCGCCCCGGCGCATCATGTCGAACCTGCCCTACAACATCGCGACGCCGCTGTTGATCGGCTGGTTGAAGAACGCCCAGGCGTTCACCGGCTTCACCTTGATGTTCCAAAAGGAAGTGGCCGACCGCATCACCGCCAAGCCGCGCACCAAGGCCTATGGGCGGCTCAGCATCATGTGCCAGTGGCTGTGTCACGTGCGTCCCGAATTCAACATCGACAAGCGCGCCTTCACGCCGCCGCCCAAGATCCAGTCCACGGTGGTGACCCTGATCCCCCGCGCGGAACCGCTGGCCCCGGCCAGTTGGAACGCCATGGAGCGCGTCACGGCGGCGGCGTTCGGGCAACGGCGCAAGATGCTCCGCCAAAGCCTCAAGTCCTTGGGTCTTGACCCCAGCCTGGCCGGGATCAAGGAAACCGCCCGCGCGGAGGAATTGTCCGTCGTGGATTTCGCGGCGTTGGCGAGGATCCTGGAAGCCAAAAGCGGATCCCCAATCCGTCCGGTGATATCGCAGGTTTCAGACTGACCCTTGCAGGAAATCCCACACGTCATTGCCTGACACACCCCTTGGCTGTAGAATTGGGCAAGTGGACACCCATGGAGAATCTGTTCGTGCTGGACGCACTTCTTTTCGGTGGGATTCTGATTTTGGCGCTGACCGCTTACCTGCTGCCGGCGCTTATAGCCAATTCCCGGAACCACCATCAGGCGACGGCCATCTTCGTCCTGAATCTGTTTGCCGGCTGGTCTGGCGTATGTTGGCTGATCGCCCTCGTGTGGAGTTTCACGGCCGTTCGCCAACCGTTACCGATACAGCTGCATGTCACATACGACGCCGCCGCGGAGAAAGAGGGAACTACTCCTCGTCCCCGCACATGCTTTGGACGAATTCCGGAAGGCCCGTCTGGCGGTTGCGTTTGAGGCGTTCGGCGGTGAGGATGGCTTTCACCTGGGCGACGCTTTCGTTGATGTTTTCGTTCACCACGATGTAGTCGTATTCGCCCCAGTGGCTCATTTCGCTGGCGGCCTTGGCCATACGCTTCTTCACCACTTCGTCACTGTCCTGGGCGCGGGCGTAGAGGCGGCGTTCCAGTTCGTCGTGCGACGGCGGCAGGATGAAGATCGACATCTGGTCGTCGCGCGCCGCATGGCGGAGGTCCCGCGCGCCCTGCCAGTCGACGTCGAACAGCACGTCCTTGCCCGCCGCCAGGGCGTCGTATACCGGGGCCTTGGGCGTGCCGTAATAGTTGTCGAACACCTTGGCGTGTTCCAGGAACTCGCCCTTTTCGACCATGGCTTCGAACTTCGCCTTGTCGATGAAGTAATAGTCCTTGCCGTCCACTTCGCCGGGACGCGGCGGGCGCGTGGTGGCGGACACCGACATGGACAGATCGGGGTCGGTTTCCAGAAGCGCGCGGGTGATGGTGGTCTTGCCCGCGCCCGACGGCGACGACATCACCAGCATGAGGCCGCGGCGATGGATTTTGATCGGATCACTCAATGTTTTGCACCTGTTCCCGGAATTGCTCGATGACGGCCTTCAGCGCCAGACCGACGCGGGTGAGATCGGTGTCGGAGGACTTCGAACACAGCGTATTGGCTTCGCGGTTGAACTCCTGACACAGGAAATCGAGACGCCGCCCCACCGGCCCCCCCTCGCCCAGCAGTTCGCGGGCGGCGGCGATGTGGGCGGTGAGGCGGTCCAGTTCCTCGCGCACGTCCGCCTTGGTCATCAGCAGCGCCGCTTCCTGCGCCAAGCGGTTCGGATCGATGGCGGAGACGTCCGCCACCAACGCCGCCACTTGATCGCTGAGGCGCTTGCGGATGGCGTCGGGCTGCATGGCGGCGAGTCCGGCGGCTTCCTCGCTCAAGGATTCGATGTCGGCCAACTGGTCGTGCAGAACGCCGCCGAGCCGCGCGCCTTCGGCCTCGCGCACGTCCTGAAGCTGGTCCAGAACCTGTTCGAAGGTGTCCATGAGGTCCGCTTCCAGGGCCTGGCGTTGGTCGTCGCCGACGTCGTCCTCGGCCTGCTCCAACACGCCGCGCAGCGCCAAAATGCCATCGGCGCTGGGCGCATGCACGGCGGGCAGGCGCGCCTCGACCGCCGCGATGGCGTCGAGCACCTGGGCCAGGACGTCTTCGTTGACGCGCACCTGCCCCAGCGGCCGGGTCCAGGCGAGATCCAGGCTGATCGAAACATTGCCCCGCTTGAAGCGCTTTTGCACCAGATCGCGCACCGGCGCGTCCAGGAAATCGAACCCGCGCGGGAAGCGCACGCGCACGTCCAGGCCCTTGCCGTTGACGCTTTTGGCTTCCCAACCCCAGGTGCAGGCCTCGGCGCCGCCCTCGGATCGGGCGAAACCGGTCATGGAACTGATGGTCACGCGATTCCCCTCCGTTGTAGGCCGTATTTATACCCCCGCCGGGCCGCATCAACAAGAACTGGGCTTACCAACGCCGCCGTGTTAAGGCATGGTGAGGCCATGAAAAACCCGTCATCCATCCTGATCACCGGGGCCAGCAGCGGCATCGGCGAGGCGCTGGCCCGCGAATACGCGCGCTCCGGCGCGTTCCTGGCCCTGAGCGGGCGCGACCGCGCGCGCCTCGACGACGTGGCCGAGGCTTGCCGCGGCTTGGGCGCGGAGGTCATGGCCCGGCGCGCCGACGTCACCGATCGCGACGCCATGGCGGACTTCATCCGCGAAGCCGACGCCCGACGCCCCCTCGATCTGGTCATCGCCAACGCTGGCATTTCCGGCGGTAGCGGCGGCATGGGCGAAACCGAGGAACAAACCCGCGCCATCTTCGACGTCAACGTCACCGGGGTGCTGAACACGGTGTGGCCCGCCGTGGAGCCCATGCGCGAACGCGGCCGGGGTCAGATCGCCGTGGTGAGTTCCATTGCAGGCATGAACGCGCTGCCGGGCGCGCCGGCCTACAGCGCGTCCAAGGCCGCCGTGAAGGCCTATGCCGAGGCGCTGAACGGGTGGCTGAGGCGCGACGGCGTGACGGTCACAGCGATCTGTCCGGGCTTCGTCAAAAGCCGCATCACCGACCGCAACGATTTTCCCATGCCGTTGTTCATGGACGCGCCCCGGGCCGCCAGGATCATCCGGCGCGGGCTGGAACGGGGCGGGGTCAGCGTGGTGTTCCCCCGCCGTCTGGCGTTCGCGGCGTGGCTGATCGGCCTGCTGCCGCCGGGCCTCAGGGTCGCGCTTTTGTCGCGCCTGCCGAAAAAGGGGTAGTTAGCGGAACAAGCCGAGGATTCCGTTCGCGGCCTTGCCGAGGAAATTCAACGCCTGCATGCCGAGAGACTGGCGGGTTTGCAGGGCCAGCATGTTGGCCCCTTCCTGGTTGATGTCGGCCAACACCAGCTTGTCCGCGCCAGCCTTGAGGTCGTTTGAATATTGGTGCGTAAAATCGCTGCGCACCTGAAGAAGCGAGACCTGGCCGCCCAGCCGCGACGAAAGCGAACGCACGGTGGTGAGCGCGGTGTTGAGATCCGACAGCGCTTCTTCACGCCCCGCAACGGTGTCGAAGTCCTGGTAGTACCAGGCGTTCGCCACGCCGAGGCCCTGCTTGGTAACGGTCAGCGATTGCGTTTTCCCGCCAAGCGTCAGCGTGACGGAGTTGTTGGAATAGTTCGTGGAGGTGACATTGGCTCCACTGAGGATGCCCGCCGTCAGGCTGGCGCCGAAACGTTGGCTGAAAACCCCTTGGCCACTGCCGTCCCGTGCGGAATCGCCCCAAACCGCGACAAATCCCTGGCCATTTTGAACGGTTGCAAGCTTGGACGCATGCTGATTGTTGGCGGTCGTGGTGTTGATGCGGAATTCGCCGCCCACGGCGGCGTTATTGGCGTCGTAACGCTGAGCGAACACCCCTTCGCCGTTTCCGTCGGCTCCATTCGTGTCGGTCCACGTAATGACGTATCCCCCATCCGCCATGGCGATGATGTCCGCATGCCCCTGGTTCCCGGCCGTCGTCGTGTTGACGACGAACTCCGCGGTCAGGGCGGTTCCGGTTGAACCGTAGCGGCGGGCTTTCACGCCGGAGCCGTTTCCATCCCCGGCGTTCGCATCCGCCCAAATCACGACGTAGCTGCCGTCGGACAGCCCCGCCGCGGCCGGATCATCTTGAGTGCCGGCCGTCGCGGTGTTGACCTGGAACTGACCGGTCGTGGCGTTGCCGCCGGCGTCGAACTGGCGGGCGAACACGCCCCAGCCGCCCCCGTCCAACCCGCCGTCGTCGGCAAACGAGACCAGAAAACCACCGTCTTCAAGACCAGTAATGTGAACGAAGCCCTGATTGCTGGCCGTGGTGGTGTTGACCTGGAACTGGTTTCCCACCGGCGACCCCGTGGCGGAAAAGACCCTGGCGTTGATGCCGTACGAATCGCCCGCGCTTTGCCCTTCCCAGGCGACGGCGAACCCGCCGCCGGTCAGCGCCGTGACGACGGGCGAGTACTGGTTGCCGGTTTCGTCCGCCGTGCCGTCGTTGTCGTTGATTTGAATTTCGGCCCCGGACTTGTTGCCGTCCGCATCAAAAACCTGGGCGCGGATGGCCGTGCCGCTGTCGTCAAGGCTGTTGCTGTCGTCCGCCCAAGAGATGACGAAGCCGCCGCCTTCCAGACCGGTGACGTCCGGGTAATGCTGGTCGTTGGCGATATTGGCGGGAACCACGGTTTCGCTTCCGACTTTGTTGCCGTCGGCATCGAACCGTTGGAAGTAGACGCCTTTGCCCCCGCCGCCAAGTGCGGTATCCGCCGCGCTCGCGTCTTTCCAGACCACGACATAGCCACCGTCCGATAGTCCGGCGACCTGATGGCCATACTGAAGGCTATCGCTCTGATCCCCCGTCGTAGTCGTGTTGACCTGGGTTTCCGAACCGACCGCATCGAACGACGTACCGGTGCTTCCGGACAGGGTCACCGAACCGCCCGTGGCGTCGGGGATCAACTTGGCGTCGCCGCCGGTGCTGAGATAATAGGTCGATCCCGCGAACTGGCCGTTGATGTCGACCTTGCTGTCGGATTTTTCGCTGAATTCCACGGTGTGGGTCGCGGTGGTGACGGGCTGTCCCG
Organism: Alphaproteobacteria bacterium; assembly: GCA_015231605.1. Classification (GTDB taxonomy): domain Bacteria; phylum Pseudomonadota; class Alphaproteobacteria; order Rhodospirillales; family Magnetovibrionaceae; genus JADGBG01. Next base: position 47,825 of record JADGBG010000002.1, read on the forward strand.
CCGTGGATTGGTTCCCCAGCAGGTTCGTGCCCTGATAGTACGCATCGTCCACCAGGCGGTTTAACTGGTTGAGCATTTCGTCGAACTGGTCGGGGTCGGCGCTGCTGGGCACGGCGGAGGCCGTCACGATGCCCTTCATCTGCTGCAAAATGGTTGTGATCCCATCCAGCGCCGTTTGCGCCGCGGTGATCAGGCCGATGGCCTGCTCGATCCCGTCCATGCGTTCCAGGAAATCCTGGGTGCGGTCCGACAGGCTTTTGGCCTGGAAGAACGCTTCCGGGCCGTCAATGGCGCTGCTGATCTTGAGGCCGGTGGAGAGACGATTCTGCGTGCGCTCCTGCATGGCGCTGGTCGTTTTCAAAGACAACAGCGCTTCGCGTTCGGCACCCGTCAGAACGACCTTGTCCATGGTTTCCCCACCCCCTCACGCGCTTCTGCGCACTGAGGCCGTATTCTATGTAAACGCAAAACGTTTAAAAATCGAGAATACTTTAATTTTTGGTGATTTAAGGACAATCCACTGAACGAACCTGGACGCGCCTTTACGGCGCCCAGGCCCACCGCTCGACACATGTCTGCTTATTCGTAGGTGCAGAGGTAAGCCGTGTCCCCCGCCACCTGCAATTGGAAGCTGGCGTTGGCTGCGACGACGAAGCTGTCGCCCGATTTATAGGTGGTCCAGCCGTCCTCGCCCGGCAGCTTCACCGTCAGCGCGCCGGACACCACGGTCATGGTTTCCTTCTGGCTGGTGGAAAATTCGTACTCTCCGGCGGCCATGACGCCCACGGTGGCGGGCAGGGCCTCGCCCTGGAACGCGATGGACTTGACCTTGCCGTCGAAATATTCGTTGACCTTGAACACGGGCTCTCTCCCTTCCGAATGGTGGTTTGGCAGGGCGTTTACGCCGGTTCGCGCGCCCGGGCAAGGACAATTGCATGCCGGGCGGCCCGATTGGTATAACGGAGACAACGACCACCAACCCGGAGAGACCGCCATGTCCGCCATCAACGCCCGCCTTGCCGAACTCGGCATCACCCTGCCCCAGGCCGCCGCGCCCGCCGCCAACTACGTGCCGTACGTGCAAACCGGGAACCTGGTGGTGGTTTCGGGCCAAATCACGCTGCTCAACGGCGAGCTCAAGTACATCGGCCGCGTCGGCCGGGACTTCACCACCGAGGAAGCCTATGAAGCGGCGAAGCTGTGCGGCCTCAACCTCATCGCGCAGGCGAAGGCCGCGTGCGGCGGCGATTTGGACCGGGTGAAGCGGGTGGTGCGCCTCGGTGGCTTCGTCAACTGCACCGACGATTTCACGGATCAGCCCAAGGTCATCAACGGCGCGTCCGACCTGATGGCCCAGGTGTTCGGCGAAAAAGGCAAGCACGCCCGCGCCGCCGTCGGCGTCAACACCCTGCCGCTCGGCGTCGCGGTGGAAATCGACGGCATGTTCGAAATCGAATAAGGCTCGATTTCGCTCCTCGCGGCCCTCATATTGGGGGCATGGACGAAAACGCCCATTTCCAAATTGATTTCGTCGAACGGTTGGCGGACCTACCCCGCGCCGACTGGAACGCCTGTGCCGGGGTCGGCAATCCGTTCGTGTCCTACGATTTTCTGAGCTGCCTGGAAGACAGCCGGTCAGTGTCCGCCGATGCCGGCTGGCTGCCCCGTCACATGGCGGCCAGGGACGGAACCGGGCGCGTGGTGGGCTGCGCGCCCGTCTATGTGAAGGGCCATTCCCAGGGCGAATACGTGTTCGACCAGGGCTGGGCGCGGGCTTACGAGCAGGCGGGGGGGCGGTACTACCCGAAGCTTCTGTGCGCCGTGCCGTTCACGCCGGTCGGCGGCCCGCGTCTTCTGACGCGGGACGCCGCCGTCAAATCGGCGCTGGCGGAGGCTCTCGCCCGCCTTTGCGGGAATACGGGATTGAGCGGCGCACACGTCAATTTCACCACCGAGACAGACCAGGACGCGCTCGACAAGGCCGGATACCTGACGAGACTGGGCATCCAGTACCACTGGACCAACGCCGGATACGAATCCTTCGACCATTTCCTGGACGCGTTGACGGCGCGCAAGCGCAAGGCCATCCGCCGCGAACGCCGCGCCGCGGCGGAAGCGGGGCTGCGTATCGAACGGCTGAGCGGGAACGCCGTCACCCCGGCGCACTGGGACGCCATGTATGCGTTCTACCAGGACACCGGCGCGCGCAAGTGGGGACGCCCCTATCTTAACCGCGCGTTCTTCGACCTGCTGGGCGAACGCATGGCCGAACAAGTGCTGTTGGCGATGGCGTATCGGGACGGCCGCCCCATCGCGGGCGCGCTGAACCTGATCGGCGGCGATGCGCTTTACGGCCGGTATTGGGGATGTGTCGAGGACGTGCCGTTCCTGCATTTCGAACTGTGCTACCACCAGGCCATCGAAGCCGCCATCGAACGCGGCCTCACCCGGGTCGAGGCCGGAGCGCAGGGGGAACACAAGATCGCGCGGGGGTATCTGCCCATCCTCACCCGTTCGGCCCACCGCCTCGCCGATCCGGGTTTCCACAAGGCCGTGGCCGACGCCGTGGAACGCGAACGCCGCGCGGTGCTGTTTGAGCGCGATCTGTTGATGGAGGAAAACCCGTTTCGCAAGAACATGGCGTCGGGGTAGAATGCGACATGATCAAGATCTGGAAAATCGCGGCCCTGGCGGCCGGACTGGCCGTGGCCGCCGAAACCGCCCACGCCATCGCCATCAATCAATGCGCCCGTTTGGTGCGCGACGAAGCCGGACGGGAAACCGTGGTCAACGCCTGCACCGCGTGCATCGCGGTCAAGGTTGAACGCCGCCGACCGGGTCAAAACATCGGAACCCCGAGCACGCGGGATTTCAACATCCCCGCCGGATCCCGTCAGCCGCTGCCCTTCCGCGGCCCCGGCGTCACCCGCGTCACGAGCGAAGGCCCCTGCCCGCCCGCGATGGACCGATAGGCATGGACCTCGCTCAGTACGGAACGGTGACGATCACGTCCTGTTCTTCAAGCGCCATCAACACCCCGGCCCAACCGTTGCGCCGCGCTTCGCGCTTGGCGTCTTCCGGGCCCAGGTGGCGCGACAGCAAAATCGCCAGCTGATGGTTGGCGTTGAACTTGCGTCCCATATAAACGTCCATACCCATTGTTCCGTCCTCCGTTGCGGTTTCGCCCGGCTGGCGCCCCGGGCTTGTGAAACCTGGTCCTAAGAAGGATATGGTTAAGCGTTTATTCTTTGCAAGCAATTCTCAATTGCGTCGCAATAAGGCAACTCATGTTGTTTGACGGAACGCCGGGGGCGTCCCCATACGCGCGACCCCGCTCACTTCACCACCGCCGGAACGGGGCTGCGTCCGGTTTCCACGGGCAGGGTGTTGGCGGGCTTCTTTTTCCCGCCGCCGCCCGTCTTGCGCGACGGCGGTGGCGGAGCCGGCGGATCGTAGTCGAACGCCAGAACCTTGTCGTCCAGCCGGACGCGCACCACGCCGCCGTCCTTGAGACGGCCGAACAGCAGTTCTTCCGACAGGGGACGTTTGATGTGTTCCTGGATGACGCGGGCCAGCGGCCTTGCGCCGAAATTGCGGTCATAGCCCTTCTTGCCCAACCAGGCGCGGGCCTCGTCGGTGAGCTCGATGGTGACGTGGCGTTCCTCCAACTGGACTTCCAGTTCCATGACGAACTTGTCGACCACGCGGGACATGACCTCGGGCGAGAGGTTGGCGAACGGCACGATCGCGTCCAACCGGTTGCGGAATTCAGGGCTGAACATGCGTTCGATGGCTTCCTTGTCGTCGCCTTCGCGCGCCGTGCGTTCAAACCCGATGGCCGCCTTGGCGAGGTCCGCGGCGCCGGCGTTGGTGGTCATGATCAGCACCACGTTGCGGAAGTCCACGGTCTTGCCGTTGTTGTCGGTGAGCTTGCCGTGGTCCATCACCTGCAACAGGATGTTGAACAGATCCGGGTGCGCCTTTTCGATTTCGTCCAGCAACAGGACGCAATGCGGGTGCTGGTCGATCTTGTCGGTGAGCAAGCCCCCCTGATCGAAGCCGACGTAGCCCGGCGGCGCGCCGATCAGGCGCGAAACGGAATGGCGTTCCATGTATTCGGACATATCGAACCGGACCAACTCCACGCCCATGGTCATGGCGAGCTGACGCGCGACTTCGGTCTTGCCGACGCCGGTCGGACCCGAGAACAGGTACGAGCCGATCGGCTTGTCCGGTTCGCGCAGCCCGGCGCGCGACAGCTTGATGGAACTGGACAACAGCTCGATCGCCTTGTCCTGGCCGAACACCATGGTCTTGAGATCGCGGTCCAGATGCTTGAGCACCTTGGCGTCGTCGCTGGACACGCTTTTCGGCGGGATGCGGGCGATCTGCGCCACCACGGCCTCGACGTCCTTGACCGACACGGTCTTCTTGCGCTTGGCCGCCGGCACCAGCATGCGCGACGCGCCCACCTCGTCGATTACGTCGATGGCCTTGTCGGGCAGCTTGCGGTCGTTGATGTAGCGCGCCGCCAGTTCCACGGCCGAGCGGATCGCCGCGTCGGTGTAGCGCACCTGATGGTGATCCTCGTAGTAGGGCTTGAGGCCCTTGAGGATTTTCACCGTGTCTTCGACGGTGGGCTCGTAGACGTCGATCTTTTGGAACCGACGCACCAGGGCGCGGTCCTTTTCGAAGTGGTTGCGGTATTCCTTGTAGGTGGTGGATCCGATGCAGCGCAGCGCGCCCGCCGCCAGCGACGGCTTCAAGATGTTCGACGCGTCCATCGACCCGCCCGAGGTCGCCCCCGCGCCGATCACGGTGTGGATTTCATCGATGAACAGGATGTTCTCGGGTTTGGCCTCCAGCGCCTTGATGACGGCCTTGAGACGTTCCTCGAAATCGCCCCGATATCGGGTCCCCGCCAGCAGCGCCCCCATGTCCAGCGCCCAGATGACGGCGTCGTGAAGCACCTCCGGCACGTCGCCCTCGGTGACGCGGCGCGCCAGCCCTTCGGCGATGGCGGTCTTGCCAACGCCCGGATCGCCGACGTAGAGCGGGTTATTCTTGGTGCGTCGGCAAAGAACTTGAATTGTCCGGTCGATTTCCTGGGCGCGGCCGATCAACGGATCGATCTTGCCGTCCTCGGCCTTGGCGTTGAGGTTGACGCAGTAAGCTTCCAGCGCCGATTCGCCCGATTTCGCCCCGCCTTCCGCGCCTTCCGCGTCGGCATGTTCCTCCGCCCCGTGGACGTGGCGGTGTTCGGACTGGCCCGGTGCCTTGGCGATGCCGTGGCTGATGTAGTTGACGGCGTCGAGACGCGTCATGTCCTGTTCGTTCAGGAAAAAGACGGCGTGCGATTCCCGCTCGGCGAACAGCGCCACCAGGACGTTGGCGCCGGTGACCTCTTCGCGCCCGGACGACTGCACATGGATGATGGCGCGCTGGATGACGCGCTGGAAACCCGATGTCGGCTTGGGGTCCTCGATGCCGCTCAGCACCGGCAGCCCGGCGTCGCCTTCCAGAAAGTCGACGAGGTCGCGCTCCACCTGTTCAAGATCCACGTCGCAGGCGCGAAACACCGCCACCGCGTCCGGGTCTTCCAACAGCGCCAGCAACAAATGCTCCAGGGTCGCGTACTCGTGGCGGTATTCCCCGGCGATGCGAAGCGCGCGGTGCAGGGTCTGTTCCAGGTTTCTCGACAACATCTCACGCGTCCTTTTCGATGGTGCATTGCAGGGGGTGCTGATTGCGCCGGGCCAGGTCCATCACCAGCATCGCCTTGGTTTCGGCGATTTCGTAGGTGTAGACCCCGCACACGCCGACGCCTTTTTGATGGACGTGCAGCATGATGGTGGTGGCGTCCTCGTAGGATTTGTCGAAGATGCTTTCGAGGACGTGGATGACGAACTCCATCGGGGTATAGTCGTCGTTCAGCATCAGGACCTTGTACATGGACGGTTTCTTGGTCTTGGCGCGGGTCTTCACGGCCAAGCCGGTGTCTCCATCGCGGTCGTCGTCATGGTTTTGACGTCCGGCCATCCTCGGGATGATGCGCATGCTCACGGTCGAAACGCTCCATTGGCAACCTTCATGGGGATCATAACGCGATCCGTCCGGCGCGACAATTCGCGCGCCGTTCCCATGACCCAAGATTTAGGCATTGCGACCGACTTTCGCCACCCCGCATCAATAGGACGTATGTTGCGCGGCATGACGCAGCATCGGTTCGTATTCCAGCCAGCGCGACCCCGGCCCCAACTGGGAATACAAAACCAGTCCGTTGCCGTCCAGGATATGGGTGGACGGGAACTTCGGCGCGATGCGGCGGTCTTCCAGAAGCGAGCCGTCGGCCAGCGTGAACGTCTTGTCGCCAAATCCCTTTGCACCGGAATCGTAGAATGGCATGTCGAATCCGTTCTTGCCCGCCCACGCCTTGGACACGGCGATGTCTTCGCGCACCTGCACCAGCACGAACGCGATCCGGGGATCGTTCCGCACCGCGTTGAAAAGCTGCATGACATCGGGAAATTCCAGCTTGCACGGCGGACACCACGCGGCCCAGAAATGCAGGAACACCACCTTGCCCCGCAGTTGGTCCAGCCGCATCTCCCGACCGTCCGGGGCGGTCAGTTTCAGGGCGGGGAAGCGCTGCCCCCGCATCACGCCGAGGGGACGGGCCGCGGCGTCCCGGGCGCTGGCGTAGGGGCCGAGCCCCGCAGCCCATGCCGCCGGATCGAACACCACCGCGTCGTCGACGGCATAAGGCTGGCACGTCAAGGGCGTATGCTCGGCGCATTGTTCGCGGGCCGTGCGCAGCGCATCGTCCGCCGACGCCTGATCCGACGACCACGACCACGCCCCGCCCGGCGCGACGACGTACGCGCGATGCATTCCGCTTTGCAAGAAACCCTGATAGCCCTGCCGACCGTCCTCGTCGACGTGGGGCAGCGCCGTTGGATCGTCCAGCCCCGCGCCCACGGCGGCACGCCCCGCCAGAACCGTTATGAGCACGGTCCCCCAAATGGTCGGCTTCACAAGATTCCACACACCCATGTATTTCCCCCGGCCCGCCATATGGCGCGGAATGATTCCAACCTTACCCGGAACTGGTAATTTATTGAAAACAAATTCGATTTAAACTCATGCAAATTGACGTGGGTCAAGAAATCTAATATATTAGGATTAGCTAAATAATCTGCGTCACGAGTTTATTCCGTTCACTCGTGGCGTGGACGTCCCAGAAGAGGTCAGTCATGTTCAAACTCATCTCAGGATTTATCGCCGGCGTGATCTTCGTCGGTGTCGTTGCTTGTCAATACGCCGGCGGCATGATGCTCAACGAATACGAAAGCCCCTTCGGGCTTGAGGAAACGGCCGCGCGCATCCAGGCAAACATCAAGGACTCGGGTTGGGCCCTGTCGGGCCTGCGCAGTCCGTCCGCGACCATCAAGGCCATGGGCTCCAACGTGCCGAACGTGCTGTTGGTCGAAGCCTGCAACGTCGACTACTCCAAGCCGTTGATCAAGGACGACGACACCCGCATTCTGTCCATTCTGATGCCGTGCACCATCACGGTCTATGAAAAGGGCGACAAGGTGTACATCGGTCTGATGAACTCGGGCCTGATGGGCCAGTTGTTCGGCGCCAAGGTCGCCGGCATCATGGAACAGGTCGCCCAGGATCAGAAGAAGTTCATCACCTTCGACCCGTCCAAGCCTGCCCCGGCGCTCATTCGCGGCGCTCCCGGCGGCGGCGGCCAGGGTGGCAAGAAAGAACTCGGCGGCTGCTGATCGCTTTCTGAGCCCATCCCAATTCTCATGACCATCGCCAGGAGGGAGAGGTCATCATGTTTTCACTGAAACAAGCGGCGCGCTGGGCCGTGGCGGGTATGGCGGGATACGCCCTTCTCGCCGCCGGCGCCGCCGTGGCGGCGACGCCCAACACCAAGACGTCCACCGCCGACCACAGCAAGTTCTCGCAGTTAAAAGGTCCGTTCCCCGACGGCCCGTCGGTGACCCGGGCGTGCCTGGATTGCCACAACGACGCCGCGTCCCAGATTCACAAGACCAAGCACTGGACCTGGGACGTCGTCAACCCGGCCACGGGGCGCAATCTCGGCAAGAAGAACATCATCAACAACTTCTGCGGGACCATTCAGTCGAACGAACCGCGCTGCACCAGCTGCCACATCGGCTATGGCTGGAAGGACGGAAACTTCGACTTCGCCAGCAAGGAAAACGTCGACTGCGTTGTGTGTCACGACACCACCAACACATACCGCAAATTCCCGGTGTCGGCGGGCCACCCGCTGTACAAGCCGACGGAATGGCCGAAGGGCAGCGGGCGCATCATTCCGCCGCCCGATCTCGCCAAGATCGCGCAGGGCGTCGGCAAGACCACCCGCAACACCTGCGGCGTGTGCCACTTCAACGGTGGCGGCGCCAACGCGGTGAAGCACGGCGATCTGGATCAGTCGCTCATCAATCCGCCCAAGTTCCTGGACGTGCACATGAGCCCCGACCGGCTGGACTTCTCGTGCTCTAGCTGCCACGGCGGCGACGCGCACGCCATCCAGGGCAGCCGCTATTCGACCATCGCCAAGGATATGAGTGGCATCGACGTGGTCGGCCGCACCGACGGCAGCCGCGCCACCTGTGAATCGTGCCACGGCACGACCCCGCATAAGGACACGGCGAACCCCAAGCTGAACGACCACACCGACGTTTTGGCGTGCCCGACGTGCCACGTCCCCGAATTCGCCCGTGGCGGCACCGCCACCAAGATGTGGTGGGACTGGTCCACGGCCGGCAGGCTCAACGAAAAGGGCAAGCCGCTGACGGTTCATGACGAAAAAACCGGCTATGAACTCTATAGCGGCATGAAGGGCGACTTCAAATGGGGCGAATTCGTCCAACCCGAATACCGTTGGTACAACGGCACGGTGAAATACACCTTGCTGGGCGACGAAGTGACCGGCGACCAGGTCGTCAAGATCAACACGTTCGAAGGCGGGCCCGACGATCCCGACGCCCGCATCTGGCCGTTCAAGGTCATGCGCGGCAAACAGCCCTATGACAAGGGCAACAAGACCCTTGCCCTGGTGCACACCTTCGGCAACGACGACAGCGCCTATTGGGGCAACTACGACTGGCCCAAGGCGATCGCCGCCGGCATGAAGAGCGCCGGAAAGGACTTCAGCGGCGAATACGGCTTCGTGCAGACGGAAATGGCTTGGCCCATCACCCACATGGTGGCGCCCAAGGAAGACGCCGTGGCCTGCGTAGCCTGCCACAGCGCCGACAGCCGCCTGAAAGGCGTGCCGGGTCTCTACATCCCGGGCCTCAGCCGGTTCTGGGGTGGATGGCTGGACATGCTGTTCTGGCTGGCCGCGCTGGGTTCGCTCGCGGGCGTGCTCGGACACGGCGCGTTGCGCTACTACATGAGCAAGAAGGAGGGATAGTGTCATGGTCGAACGCATCTATATCTTCAAGCGTTTCGAACGCTTCTGGCACTGGACCCAGGCGGCGCTGATCATCACCATGTTGATCACCGGCTTCGAAATCCACGGCAGCTATCACTGGCTGGGTTTCGAAACCGCGCAGGAAACGCACACCACGGCGGCCTGGCTGCTGATCGGTCTGTGGGTGTTCGCCATCTTCTGGCACTTCACCACCGGGGAATGGAAGCAGTACATCCCGACCACCGACAAGCTGGTGGCCATGGCGAAGTACTATCTGACGGGCATCTTCAGCCACGCCGAACATCCGTTCCGCCAGACCCAACTGCGCAAGCACAACCCGCTGCAGCGCCTGGCCTACCTGTTCGTCAAGCTGATGATCAACCCGTTGATCTGGATCAGCGGCCTGCTCTACCTCTACTACCCGAGCTGGGATGCGTGGGGTTTGAGCAGCCTAGGTCTGACGCTCGGCATCGTGGCGTTCTTCCACCTGGTGGCGGCGTTCCTGATGCTGATCTTCTTCATCGTGCACGTCTACTTCGCCACGACCGGCCATACCCCCATGGCCCACATCAAGGCGATGATCACCGGTTACGAGGAAGTCGAATGACGCCAACGTCACGGTAACGGTAACGGAAAAGACCCGGCTCAGGCCGGGTCTTTTTTTGGGGGACGCGTCACTGCGCCGGGGGATTCAAGGGCAGGCTCACGGTGAACGTGCTGCCCCGGCCCACGGCGCTTCTCAACGCGATGGTCCCGCCGTGCATTTCCATGAATTCCTTGCAGACGCTGAGCCCGATGCCGGTGCCCCGGATGCCGTCCGAAGTGCTGGCGCGGAAGAAGCGTTCGAACATCCGCGGCTGTTCGGCTTCGGGAATGCCCACCCCATGATCCGTGACGGAGACATGCGCCATGTCGTTTTCCACCCATCCCCGGATCGTCACCTCGGGACTGTCGGGCGCGTATTTGACGGCGTTGGACAACAGATTGCTGAACACCTGGTCCAGCAGGTTGGGATCGGCATGCACGCTGTCCGGCAACCCCGCTAGGTCCGTGACGAAGTCGTGGTCCGGCGCGATTTCGCCCTGACGGTCGCAGATGTCCCGCAGCACCTCGCGGATCGGCACCGTTTCCCGGTTCATGACGATCTTGCCCGCATCCAGGCGGGAGGCGTAAAGCGTGGTGTCGATCAGCCCCACCATCCGCGTCACCGCGGCGCGCACCTTGATCGCGCGCTGTTCGACCTCGTCCCCGTCCGCCTTGTCCTTGCGCCGGACGAGCCGTTGCGCGGCGCCGTCGATGATGGCGAGCGGGGTGCGGAATTCGTGACTGACCAGGGACACGAATTTCTGCTGAAGAACGTTGTATTCCTTTTCCTTCTCCAGGGCCCTGGCCAGTTCTTCCGCCTTTTCCTCCACTTCGCGGGTACGCCGGCGGACAAGCTCCTCCAAGTGGTCGCGGTGGCTCTTCAGTTCCTCCTCGGCCAGATAGCGTTCCGTGACGTCGTTCAGAACCGTGAGGTGGCGATTGGCGGTCAAGGGCACCATGCGCAGCTCCACGTAGCGTTCCCGTCCGTCCTTGCAGGTCAAGAGCCACAGGTGCACGCTGCTTTCCCGCTTTTCCCGCACCGCCCGCGCGGTGTCCCGTTCCCACTCCTTGCGCACGAATTCCCTGTACTGCCTGTCGGGAAAGGCCAGAGGCCACCAGTCGTGGCTGTTGGAAACGTCGTCCTGGCTCCAGCCGAACAGCTCGACGAATTTTGGATTGAGCAGTTCGATTTCGCCATCGGCGCGCGACAGGACGATCGGCAGGGGGGATTTCGCGACCACCATGCGGAACTCGTGTTCCCGGTCGCGCAGGCTTTCCAGAACCTTTTTTTGCTCGGTGATGTCGCGGGCGATGTCGATCAACCCGGTGGGCCGTCCATCGGACGCAATCAACGGCACCTTGATGGTGTCGAGATACTGGACCACGCCGTCCGGCCATTCCAGGCGATATTCGTATCGCGCGGGACGCCGTCCTTCCAACGTGCGCACGTTGTACATGGACAGCACCAGCGCGATCTCCTCGCTGAACAGATCCTGAACCGTTTTCCCGGCCAGGTCCGCCTTGCCGCGGCCGACACGCGCCGCAAACGCCACGTTGCAGTCCGTGTAGCGGAATTTCTCGTCCATGATGGTGATGTAATCCGGCAGGGTGTCGATGAGCGATCCGCGCAGGTCTTTTTCCGCCTGCAACCGGTGCAGAGTTTCCTCCAACTGAGCGCTCATGGCGTTGAAGGCCGTCGCCATGCCGCCGATTTCATCGCGGCCCGCGTATTGGATGCGGCTGGAAAAATCGCCCCCGCCCATGCGCTGCGCGGCCTCCGTGACCTCGCGCAACGGAACGGAGATGAAGCGGCGCAATTCACGGGTCATCACCATCACGAACGGAACCGCGATGATCAGGACCAGAACGTAAATCCAGAAAAATTCGGAAACGGACTTGAGGAAGTGCGCGTGGCTGCGCTCGACCACGATCCTGAAGTTTTGTCCGCCGAACGCCAGGGGCGTGCCGGCGGTGATGGCCATGGAAGAATTCGCGCCCGGCTGTCCGTAACGGGTTTGACGCAACACGACCGTTGGGTCGTTGTGCGCGATGACGAACCCGCGCGCATCGAGCACCATCGCGCTATCCCCCTCGTCCCTGTCCAAGGTGGCGAGGATGTCCCATATGGGGCGCAGCCACACATCGGCCACCATGTACCCCTGCGGCCCGCCCGTTTGCGGATCGGTGAAACCGACCGTCAGGCTTGCGATGGGTTCCGCCGTTTGCCGATCGAAGAACACCTCGGAAATCCATGGCCCCGGGGACGCCGCCGCGGAGCGAATCTGGCGTTCCAGAATTCCCGCTTGGTGCGTTGGCGTTCCGATGGCGTCGCGCGATATCGACGACACCGCCGCCCCGTGAACGTCAAAAAAGGTGACGGTCCGGAAACCGTCATGGCCGAACGTCAAATGGGACAACAGTTCCTGTTGCTGACGCGGCGGCAAGCCCCCGATGGAGTGCATGTCGCCGTGGGCCACCATCCGCTGTTCCGCCAAACGGAAATAGGCGCGGACCTCGCTGGCCACGTATTGCGCCACGCCGGCGAGGCGGGTGCGTTCCTCGTAATAGGCGCGTTGATAGAAATAGACGGAAAACAACACCGCCGATATCAACAGCGGCACCATGGCGGTCCCGAACAAAACGCCGGCCAAACGGGTCCTGAAATCCGAAAATCGGGACACTTTCAATCTCTCCCGTTCAACGGATCACTTTGGCGGCCTGACGCAAGATGCTGTCGGGGATATCGAGGCCGATGAGTTTGGCGGTCCTCAAATTGAGGCTGAGAAGGCTTCGTCCCATCTCCACGGGCGTGGTGGCGGGATTGGCGCCGCGCAGAATCTTGTGGGCGAGAACCGCGCCGGCCTTCCCCAACTCGGAATGAATGAAGCCATAACAATACAAGGCCCCGGCTTCCACCTGGGTGTAAGACGGGGCGGAAACCGGGATCTTGCGGCGAATGGCCTCGTTGACGAACGCGTCGACGGCCGCCTCGATCGCGGAATCCCGGGGGATGAAAACGGCTTCGACGTCGCTTGGCATTTCGCTGGCGACGACCCGGGCATGTTCCGTGGATTCAACGGGGTACGGGACGAGTTCCAAGCCCAGCAGGACGGAAGCGCCACGGATGCTCGACAAGGACAGGCGGGAACTGTCGTCCGCCACCGTATACGGCACGAACACCCGCCGCGCCTTCGGGGCGATCTTGGTCAGCCATTGCAGACGGACATCGTCCCCGAGCGGCAGTTTGATCCCGGTCACGTTGCCGCCGGGGCGCATGAGGTCTTCGACGACGCCGGCGCCGACCGGGTCGTTGACGGGCGAGAACACCACGGGGATGCCGGTGCCGGCCGTCGCGCGCTTGGCCGCCTGGGTCGCCGGCGTGCTGGAAACGAAGATCAGGTCCACCCCATCGGCGACGTGGGCCGCCGCCATGGCGTCCAGCCGATCAATGGATCCTGCGGCGCCGTTATCCTTGACGACGACGTCCTTGCCGATCTGCCAGCCCATTTCCTCGAGACCGTCCTTGAATCCATCCAGGGTTCGGTCGTCGACCTCCGTCAATCGCATGGCGCCGATCACAAACACCCTGGACGTCAAATCCATCTGCTGGCGCTGCTCGAAATAAAAATAAATGGACAAGCTCGCCAAGACGACGAACGTCACCGCGAACAGCACGTATGTCCTGGTATGCGACGCGAAGGTCCCCATCCTTCTCCCCTCATCCGGCGCGGGGTTCCCCAACCACCTGCGATTCAGGAAGTATTACAGAAACACAGCAAAACAACCAGGCATTGTTGAAAATCGGCGATACGGATCTCCGTCGCTTGCCTCGGACTCGAAAGGCAACACCGCCCCAATTCCCCTCGCCCGCCCTGGATTAACGATTTTTTAGAGCCGCAAGTGGAGAATCGGAGGTGCGATTCGACGAAATTCTTTTGCAAGACCGGGTCCTTCCGGCTAGCCTGGATGTCGACGTTCTGCAAGAAACCGCGGATCAGAGGGGGTATGCGCGTTTTGCCCGTTCGCATTTTCGACACCGTCGCCCGCCCGTTCGCCGGCCTGCCGCGCACCGGCAGGATCGTCGTTCTCCTGCTGGCGATGCTGGCCGCCTTGTCTCCGGCCCCCGCATTGGCGAAGTACGCCTCCATGGTGATCAACGCGGATACGGGGGAGGTGTTGCACGAAACCAACCCCGACACGCGGAATTTTCCGGCGTCTCTCACCAAGATGATGACGCTCTATCTGATGTTCGAGTCCATCGAGGAAGGCCGCATGCGCCTTGACGACAAAATCGTCATGACGAGCCGCGCGGCCAACCAGCCGCCGTCGAAGCTGGGCCTCAAGCCCAACGAGACGCTCCGGGTCGAGGACGCCATCCGCGCGCTGGCCGTCAAGTCCGCCAACGACGTGGCGGCGGCCGTGGCGGAACACATGGCCGGGTCGGAGCCTCAATTCGCCTTGCGCATGACCGCCAAGGCCCGCCAGCTGGGCATGAGCAACACCACGTTCCGCAACGCGTCCGGCCTGCCGCACCGTGCCCAGATGTCCACCGCGCGCGACATGGCGAAGCTGGCCCACGCCCTGATCCGGGACTACCCGCGGCGCTACCACTATTTTTCCGAACCGAATTTCGAATTCGACGGCAAGACCCACCGCACCCACAACGCGCTTCTCACGGACTATGAAGGCGCTGACGGCATCAAGACCGGCTATATCCGCGCGTCCGGGTTTAACCTCGTGGCCTCCGTCAAGCGTGGCGACAAGCGGCTGATCGGCGTCGTGTTCGGCGCGCGCGATTCCAAATCCCGCAACCTTCACATGGTCAACCTTCTGGACAAGGGCTGGGCCAAGGTCTATCCGCAGGCTCTCGCCGTGGCCAAGACCAAAAAGGTTGAAAAGGCCGAGAAGACCGCCAAACTCGACCCCGGCTCCAAACCGAAGGCGTCCGGAGAATCCGTATGGGGCGTCCAGGTCGGGGCCTTCAAGGACCGTGAACCGGCTTATGATCTCGCCACGCGCGCCGTGGGTGTCGCCCCCACCTATCTGGCGAACGGCGAGGTCACCGTATCGCCGCTGGAAAAGAAAAGCGGCTCGATCCTGTACCGCGGACGCATCCAGGGAATCACCAAGACCCAGGCCTACCGCGCGTGCCGCGAACTCAAGAAAAAGAAGTTCGGCTGCATGCCGTTCAAGCTCAGTGAAACGATGGAAGTCGCGTCGCTGAACTGACGTCCCAAAGCCCTCATCGGTTATCCAGGGCGCGGCGCCTTTCCCACCATTGCGCCACGTTGGCGCGCAACATCAACGCCGAGGGCGTGACGACCAGGGTGAGAATGGTGGCGAAGCCGAGGCCCGCGACAATGGCGATGGACAGCTGCACCCACATCTGATTGGCGGGCGCGCCGACCACCACGGTGCGGTCGATGAAGTCGATGCCGACGTTGAAGCACATCGGCAACAGGCCCAGCATGGTGGTGACGGTGGTCAGCATCACCGGACGCAGGCGTTGCGCGCCGGTCAGCAGGATCGCGTCGCGCTGGGTCGCCGCGGCATGTTTGAGGCGGTCGAAGGTGTCGATCAGCACGATGTTGTTGTTGACCACCACGCCGGCCAGGGCGATCACGCCGATGCCGCTCATGATGATGCCGAAGGGCTGCCCCGTCAGCAGCAGGCCGATGAATACGCCCAGCGTCGACATCATCACCGCCGACAGGATCAGGGCCGCCGAATAGAAGCTGTTGAACTGCGTCACCAAGATGATGGCGATGAGGAACAGCGCCACCCCGAAGGCCTTGGACAGGAACGCCTTGGCCTTGGCCTGTTCCTCGTCCTCGCCCTTGAACTTGACGGAGATGCGCGAATCCAGCCCCGCCGTGGCCAGCCAGGCCTTGATCTCGCGGACCTTGTCGTCCACCAAAAGGCCTTCGGCCACGTCGGCCTTGACCTTGACCACGCGCCGGGCGTCGGTGCGGGAAATGGTGCCGGTCTTGGGCTTGGGCGTCATGTCCACGAAATTGGCGATGGGCGTCATGCCGCCCGGCGTCTTGACCCGCATGCGGCCCAATTCGTCGAGCGTGCGGTATTGATCCGGAAAGCGCACGCGCACGTCCACTTCGTCATCGGAATCGTCCGGCCGATAACCGCCCAGCCGCACGCCGCCGGTCGCCAGCATGATGGTCGAGCCGATGGAGGAGACGTCCGCGCCGAATTTGGCGGCCTGGGCCCGGTCCACGTCGAACGCCCAATCGATGCCGGGCAGCGGCAGGGTGTCTTCGATATCGACGAAGCCGCCCATCGTCTCCATCGCCGTCGTCAGCTTCCGCGCGGCCGGGTTCAACAGGTCGGTGTGGCGCGAGGACAGCTCCACGTACACCGGCTTGCCCTGGCGGGGTCCGTGTTCGCTCTTCACGGCGTTCACGACGATGCCCGCGATGGGTGCGGTGCGCTCGCGGATTTCGTCCAGGATCTTCACGGCTTTGGGGCGGTCCCGCCAGTGGGAGAATTCGATGAACACCGTGCCGACGATGTCCTCCGCCGCGTCCGACGTGGGGTTGGAGCGCGTGCGGGTGTAGACCATGTCGATGCCGCCGACCTGCTGGACCTGCGCTTCGACCTCGCGCATCAGGGCGTCGCGCTCCCAGATGGACAGGTTGCCGCGCGCGCGCACCTGGACCTGGGCGGTGCTGGGCTCGGTCTTGGGGAAGAACTCGACGCCCTTGCCGAAGGCGAAGTAGATCGCCACCACCGACAGCAACAGAACCACCGTGCCCACGATCACCCGCCCCGGCCGGTCGATGGCGAAGGTCAGAACGCCGAGGTAGCGCCGCGTCATCGGCCCCGCACCGGCCATCACGCGGTTCATGTCCACGTCCTCGCCGCTCAAGGCCTGCATTTCTCCGGCGGCGGCCTCGCCGGGCTTGCCGACGTAGGCCCCCAGCGTCGGCACGAACACCAACGCCATCAACAGCGACGCCGACAAGGTCGCCAGCAGGGTGAACGGCAGGTATTTCATGAACTCGCCCACCACGCCCGGCCAGAACACCAGCGGCAGAAACGCCGCCAGGGTGGTCAGCGTCGACGCCATGATCGGCGGGGCCATGCGCTTGGCGGCAAGCGCGTAGGCTTCCTTGCGGTGCAGGCCTTCGACCATCTTGCGGTCGGCGAATTCGGTCACCACGATGGCCCCGTCCACCAGCATGCCGACGGCCAGCACCAGGCCGAACAGCACCACCATGTTCATGGTGAAGCCGACCGCGTAGAGCAGCAGGATGCCGGTGAGGAAGGATCCCGGAATGGCCACGCCCACCAACCCGGCCGAACGCCAGCCCAAAGCCGCGACGATCACGATCATCACCAACAGCACCGCGCTGATTACCGAATTTTCCAGGGTGGAGAGACGCTCGGCGATATCGGTGGATTTGTCCTGGGCATAGGCGACGCGCACCGCCTTTTGCAACTCGGCGGGCCAGTGGGCGCGCTCGGCCTCGACCTTTTCGCGGACCATGGCCACGGTGTCGATCAGGTTTTCGCCCGCGTGCTTGGACACTTCCAGCGTCACCGCCCGCCGCCCGTCGATGCGCGCGAAGCTCTTGGGGTCCTTGAAGGCGCGGCGCACCTCGCCGATGTCGCCCAAGCGCACCACCGAATCCCCGGCCGTCGCCACGGGCAGTTCGGCGATCTCCGTGACGCTTTCCAACAGGCCCGGAACCTTTAGCGAGAAACTGCCCCGCCCCGTGTCCTGTGCCCCCGCCGCGATCAGACGGTTTGAACTGGTGACGCTGGCGATGGCCTCGCCGGGGCTGAGGCCGTAGCTTTCCACCTTCACCGGATCGATGAGGATTTCCACCATTTCGTCGCGGGTTCCCGTCAGTTCGGCCTTCAGCACCGGATCCAGGCCTTCGATGGCGTCTTCCAGATCGCGGCCCAAGCGCAACAGCGTGCGTTCCGGCACCTGGCCCGCGAGGGTCACCACCACCACGGGGAATTCGGAAAAGTTGATTTCCTCGATCACCGGTTCTTCGCTCTCCGAGGGCAAATCCGGCTTTGCGTCGTCCACCTGTTCGCGCACGTCGGAGATCGCCTGACGCACGTCGAACCCGGCTTCGAATTCCAGCACCACGTTGGCGCCGCCTTCGTAGCCCTTGCCGCGCATTTCCTTGAGCCCGTCGACCGTGCGCAGTTCCTGCTCCAGCGGGCGCAGCAGCATGTCCTCGGCGTCCTCGGGCGAGATGCCTTCGTGCACCACGCGCACGATGATCATCGGGATGTTGATGTCGGGTTCGGCCTCCTTGGGAATTTCCACGTACGCCACGGACCCCGTGATCAACAGCAGCAGCAAGGTCAACAAGGTGGTGCGGGCGCGTTGGAACGCGACGTCGATGAGCGCGCGCATCGCCTATTCCCCCAACGCGCCGTTGGGACGGGTGGTGTCCAGTGCGCCGTGCACGGCTTCGACCTTTTGTCCGGCGACGACGAATTCTTGGCCGACCGAGATCACCCGCGCGGTTTGCGGCAAGCCCGACAGCCAGATCCCCTCGGGCGTGTCGGCCACGAGTTCAACGGCGACGAAGCGCACCAGGCCTTCGTCGTCCACGGTCTTGAGACCCAGCGCGCCGGCGTCGTTCAGCGTCAGCAACGCGGGGGACAGACGGTGCGCCATCACCTCGCCGGTGGGAATGTGCAACTCCGCCGTCAGGCCTTCCGCCACGTCGTGGTCGGGGGTGTCGGCGGCGAGCTCGACCCGGAAGGTGCGGGTCGCCGCGTCCGACGACTTGGCGACAAAGGTGACGCGTCCCGAAAGCTCACGCCCGTCGGAAAGACGTATGCTGGCGTCCCCGCCCACCGCGACGTGCGCGATGTCCATCTCCGACACCTGTCCGACGGCGATGACGGCGCGCAAATCCAGGATTCGCGCGGCTTTCGCCCCTTCCTTGTCCAGGTAGTCGCCTACCTCCAGCGGCAGATCGTCCACCACGCCCGCGAACGGGGCCTTGACGGTGGTGTTGGCGAGATCGCGGCGCTGGCGCGTGACCTGGGCGTGGGCGGATTCCAGGTCGGCCTTGGTCTGGGCGACGTTAAGTTGCGAACTGTATCCACCCTTGGACAGCTTGCGCGCCGACTGGTGCGCGATTTCGGCCTGCTCGAGGCGCGCCTCCGCCTCGGCCAGCTTTTGCGCGCGGTCCTCGTGGTCCAACCTGACCAAAGGCTGGTCGGCCTCCACCCATGCGCCCTTGTCGGCCAGGATCTCCACCACGCGGCCCGTGACCTCCGCGCGCACGGTGACGGCGCGCACCGCCTCTGTCCGGCCCAGCACGGTGATGGCGCGGGTATGGTTTTGCCCGGTCACGGTTTCGACCCTGACGCGCGCCGGACCGCCCTCCGCGCGTTTGGCCTTGGCGGGCTTGTGATCGTCGCCGATCAGACCCGACGCCATCCACAGCACCGAGAGGACGAAAATGGCAAGGGCGGTTTTATGCGGTGTCTTCAGGGCCATGGCGTCGATCCGTCAGTCTTTTTGGGTCATGTTGGCGATGATGCGCGACAGCACCTGGGCGGCGATCCGTTCTTCTTCGTCGGTGACGCCGGTCAGGGCGCGTTCCACCACGGGCATGGCCTCGCCGATCAGGGTGTCGAACAATCCCCAGGATTTTTCCGTCAGCACCACGTTGACGCGGCGGCGGTCATGCTCGTCCGGCTGGCGCGTCACCAGCCCATCCCGTTCCATCCGGTCGATGGTCCGCGATATGGTCCCGCCGCCGACCGCGACGCGATCCGACAGTTCGCGTTGGGTCAGGCCGTCCTGTTCGAACAAGCACACCATGGCCGACCAT
Organism: Alphaproteobacteria bacterium; assembly: GCA_015231605.1. Classification (GTDB taxonomy): domain Bacteria; phylum Pseudomonadota; class Alphaproteobacteria; order Rhodospirillales; family Magnetovibrionaceae; genus JADGBG01. Next base: position 67,700 of record JADGBG010000002.1, read on the forward strand.
TGCGCCAGCGACACACCGTGACGTTCGATGGCGTCGCCGAAGGATTGATGCAGAACCTTCTGCGCCATGGTCACCAGATAGGGAATCGCCTGCTCGCGCTTGGACCGCAGGAACGATCCGAACACGCCACCCGGACGCACCGGCGGGTGATTGCGCATGTCTTCGATGCTTTTGCGGCTCATGACGGGTCCTGGGGAGGATCTTGAATTATTGCCATGACAACAGTTAGCATAACAACGAATTCCATGCAAGACTCAACGCCGCACAATCGCCCGATCTTCCCTGGGCCTCGTTTGTTGGGGAGGAATACTCGCGGCTTGGCCTTATTTCAGCCCGTATTTCTCGATCAGGCGATAGACGTTGCGTTCGCTGACGTCGAGCGCTTCAGACATCTTCGAGCGATGCCCGTCACAGCGCCGATAAACGTGACGCACATAGCGTTCCTTCATTTCCTCCAGGGTCGGAATGTCGTCGAACGCCTCCGATTTCGGATTGATCCGCGGGGGCGCGGGAAGGTCGATGCCGAGATGTTCCGTACCGATTTCCACATCGTCGCGGGACAGGATGATCGCCCGTTCGACGACGTTGCGCAATTCCCGGATGTTTCCGGGCCAGCCGTAGCCTTGCATGAACGTCAAGGCGTCCGGAGAGAAGCGCTTCTGAATGCGGCGGGAAAAATCGTGATTGTCGATGAAGTGCTGGATCAGCGCGGGAATGTCGTCGAGACGCGCGCTCAACGGCGGGACGGTGATGACGATGGCGCTGAGGCGGTAATAGAGATCCTTGCGGAACTGGCCCTCCGCGGCCATGGCCTTGAGGTCGCGGTTGGTCGCCGCGACGATGCGCACATCGGCTCCCAAATCCTTGGTCCCGCCCAGCCGCCGGAACTGCCCCGTTTCCAGAACGCGCAGCAGCTTGGCCTGGATGGCCGGTGAAATTTCCCCGATTTCGTCCAGAAAAAGGGTTCCCCCGTCGGCCACCTCGATCAACCCCTTCTTCTGGCGGTCAGCCCCGGTGAAGGCTCCGCGCTCGTGGCCGAACAGTTCCGATTCAAAGAGGTTTTCCTGGAGCGTGCAGCAATCCAGCGGCACGAAATTCTGTTCCGCGCGCAGGCTGCGGCGGTGCACCTCCTGTGCCACCAATTCCTTTCCGACGCCGCTTTCGCCCTGGATCAGCACGGTGGTGTCCGCGGGGGCCACGGCTTCGATCATTTCCGCCACCCGGAGAATGGCCGGGCTCGATCCGATCATGAAGCTGCGTTCCGAGGCTTGCGTGCGGCTTCTCAGGAATTGGCACTCCTCGCGCAGGTGGGCGTTTTCCAACGCCCGCGTGACGGTCAACTCCAACTCGTCGAGGTTGACCGGCTTCATCAGGTATTCCGAGGCCCCGCCCCGAATGGCCTTGATGGCGCTCTGCACGGAACCGAACGCGGTGAGGACGATCACCGGATACTGCGGGGCCAGTTCGGGAAGGATCTCCAAGCCGCTGGCGTCGGGCAACTGAATGTCGAGCAGGATCAGCGCCGGCTCGTTCTCCCCGAGAAAGGCGCGAGCCTCCCCCCAGGAATGGGCGCCGGTGGTGTTGAGGCCCAGATTCCTCAACTGCTTGCTGACAAGTTGATTGAAAACCCTATCATCTTCGATGATGAGGACTTTCTTGCCTTTGCTGCCGCTCACATTCAGTGCTCCAGGTGGTCGGGATCGGGAAAGCGGACGGTCATGCAGGTGCCCTTGCCGACCTCGCTCTTCGCCTCCAGCTTACCGTCATAACGCACGATAATCGACTTGCATATGCTCAGCCCCAACCCCGTGCCGCGAACGCCGTCGGCGCGGTGGCTGAAAAACGGATTGTAGATGTAGGGCAGATTTTCCGGAGGGATTCCCACCCCGGTGTCCTGGAAGGCGATCTCGACGTCGCCGTTCCGCGCCCGGCCGGTGATGGTCAACGTGCCGCCGTTGGGCATGGCGTGAAAGGCGTTCTGCATCAAATTGAGCGCCAGGACGCGGAGTTCGCTTTCCGTGCCCATCAGCCTCAACGGGGCGTCGTCCATGTCCAGGACCACCTCGATGCCCCTCTGCCGGGCTTCATGGGCCAACAACGAGGTAAAGTCGTCGATGGCCCCGTTAATGCCGACCAGATGCGCCTGATCTTCGGGAACGGCGCTGAGTTTGAGCAACCGCTTGGTCACGTCGACGCACACGTCGATTTCGCTGTCCAGGATGCGCAGATAATCGTTGAGGTCGGTCTGATCCAGATTGCCCCGTTCGATTTGGCGCAGCATCGCCTGCACGCTGAGGCGCGCGGACGCCAGGGGATTGTGGATTTCATGGGCGACGCCCGCCGCCAGCTGCCCCAATTCGGACAGCTTGTGTTCGTGGGAATGGATCATCTGCTGGGACAGGTCGCGGATCACCTCGACAACCAGGGGCGCGCCCTGCGTCGGGGATGAAATCGGCGCGGCGGAGATTTCCACGAACACCTCGGCCCCGTCCAGGCCCTGGTGGCGGTGCACGCATTTCACCGGAGCCGGATCGGTGGTGATGATGTGAACCGGACACGCCAGAAGAGACGGCGGACACGGCTCGTCCAGGCCGTGCACACGGTAGCACGGCGTCCCTTCCACCGCGCACTTTTCCAATCCGGCCTGCCGGCAATAGGCCGTGTTGGCGATGACGATGTTGAATTGTCGATCGATGACACGCACGCCGTCCGGGATACCGTCGATCAGGTCCTGGAGGATAGCCTTGTTCTCTTCCAACGCGTTCCAGTTTTGTTGCAGCATGGCGGCCATGTCGTCGAAGGCGCCGCCGAGTTGGGACAACTCGTCATGGCCCGGCAATTTCACGCGGGCGTCGAGAGCGCCGCCGGAAAAAGCCTCGGCCGCATGGGTGATCCGCCGCACCGGCACGAGGACATGGCGGTTGATCATCCACCAGCCCGCCAAAATGGTGAAAAGGACGATCAGGGCGCCGGACCCGGCCAACGCCAGGGCGCCGCGAATGGCCTCGTCCTTGAGACCCTTGCCGTCATAATCGACGAACAGGATGCCGTTGATCGGGTGTTCCGTCATGGGACCATGGCACGTCTGGCAGATCGGCTTGTTGTAGACGGGGTTGACGCTGCGCAGAACGTCCCGTCCCCGTTCGTCGAAGGTGAACTGGGATAGGGGGTGGACCGTCGCGTCATTGCCGTCGTGGCAGTTGGTGCACGTCGCGTCGCGCAGCAGATCGAATTTATGCCCGACCATTTGCGGATCCGAGGCGAACCGGACTTCCCCGCTGGGGTTGACGATCATGACCCCGGTAATGCGCTCGTCCGCGGCCAGGCGGGTGACAATGTCGGCCAAGCCCGGAATGTCGCGCTTGATCATGGCGTTTTCCAGAGACACCTGAAGCAGACGATTGATCTGCGCCGAGGCTTCGCCGCGCTCGCGTTCCAACCGGTCCTGATACATCCGCACGAACAGCACCAGGAACACGACGGACATGGCGACCAGTCCCACGGACAACGCCACCAGGAATTTCCGGCTCAGCTTGGTTCCGATCCAACGTTTCACGTGCGGGCCTTTGCCTCGAGCATCACCAGACATGCGCTGCATTTTAGCAACAACGCAGACACAACACATAAAAATACGCATGGCAATAATTCGCATGAAATGCGTATTATTTGTAAAGCATAAACAAATTTATAAAATTATACGTTAAGCATATTCACAAACACGACCAAATAATTTATAAAACGAAATCTACATTCAGTTTGCGATGAGGGGTGCATCAACATGTTTGATTTCGATAGACTTCCGTTATTCGTTCAAATCGCTGGTTCCGTCGTCTTTACCGCAGGCGTTCTGGCCGTCAGCAATGCCGTGGGAAATCTGGTCGTGCCGCCTCCGCTTGCGCCGGCCCCCGCCGCCGATGTCGCCACCGACCAGACCGGAACGTCCGGCGCAAAACGCGCGGCCGCGCCCGATGTCAAATTACCGCTGTCCGTGTTGCTGGCCTCGGCCAGCGCGGAACGGGGCGAAAAGGTCGCGTCCAAGTGCAAGGCGTGCCATACCCTGAACAATGGAGAACCCAGCAAGAGCGGCCCCAATCTTTGGGGAACCGTCGGCAAGCCCACCGCTTCGACGCCTGAATTCGCGTATTCGGACGCCATCAAGGGCATCAACGGGACCTGGACGTTTGCCGACCTGGACGCTTTCATCGCCAACCCCAAGACCTTCGCCCCCGGCACCAAGATGGCGTTTGGCGGCGTAAAATCGGACCAGCAGCGCGCGGACCTTCTGGTTTTCCTGAACGGACAGGCCGATAGCCCCATCGCTTTGCCGCAACCCACCACGGCGGAATTGGCCGCGGCCAAGTCCGCGCCCGCCGCCGCGCCCGCCAAGACGGAACCCGACGCCGCCGAGATCTTCGCTACGGTCGCCGGCATGAACCCGGCGGAACGCCCGTCGTGGGCACCCAAGGTGAGCCAGATCAAGTGGGAGGACGGTCGCCTGGAAAAGGCCATGCGCGGGATACCGGAACAGGTCGCCGCGAACCTGACCTTCTTCGGCAAGCAGGGCAACTGGTACACCCCGTTCGAACGTCCCGGAATGACGGGTTTGTATGACATTCGCAACTTGCATCCCCAGTGAGGAAATGGAGGGCGGAGCAGTCCCACGAAAACGCTCCGCCCCCCCGTCGGCGTCCGGCACCCCGGACGCCATGGCGCGGGCCGCCAGTTTATTTCTTGTTCGCGCGATCGTCTGACCCGGTGTCCGGCAACGCATTCAAGGCTGCGATGACCGCCTGAAACAGCGCCGGCGACACCACCCCATCTGCTGACGAGCCCTGGCTGCGTTGGAACGCCTTGATTGCGTTTTCGGTCATCGGTCCATAAAGACCGTCGGGCGGGCCGGCCATGAATCCCAGCTTGTTCAATGCCGCCTGAAGATGGCGCACGTCCGACTGCATCAGCTGGCCACCCTTGCCCGAACGTCCCTGCATCCGGTAATCCGCCACGCCGCCCATGACCGGCGCGCCTTCGAAGGTGATCTGGGTGCAGCTCCACGCGCCCTGTCCATCCAGGGATTCCGCGGTCCACTGGGTACACGTCCAGCCGCTTCCCGCGCCCGTCGTCGCCGGCGCTTGCGCGGCCTGCGCGGGTGGGGCGAAGTGCAAGGCCATGGCGGTAAAAGCGGCCGCAGCCGTGATTGCTGTCTTCATCAGGTCATCTCCCCTATCAAGTTTCCACATCCCTTCTCAATTCCCTGCTCCCCCTCAGCGCAGTGGGGCCGGCAAGGTGGCCCCACCGCGACGACGCCCATCTTGGCGAGCAGACCACGCAACTCGACGAGGTAGGCGCTGGTCAACACGGCCACACCCGTGAAATAGGTGGAGCCGGAGTTCTCGGCGACCCGTTGGGAAAAGTCGCCGATCCAGCGCAAGGGGTGGGCATCGAGAAAACTCGCCGCTTCGCCGAGAGCGCTGGCGTCATCGGCGGCCATGAGGTGGGCAAGGAACAACAATTCGTTGACGATGTGGTCATCGGGCCGTTCCGACCAGTTCTGCACGGCCAGATCGCGTTTGCGGTAGAATTGCCGCACCTCGAACATGCTGGCCTGCCGGTCCAGGCCGTCTTCGTCGGTCCAGGGAGATTCCGTGGGCGCCGCGCGGCACGCGTAATGCAGATAGACGTCCGCATAAACCGCGGAAAGCGCATCCAGCGCTTCCTCTCCGATGTCGTCGTCAAGTTCGGAGAAAAATTGACGAAACAACGCGCGCGCGCGGCCCGCCTCTTCGGAACGAAGGATCAGGGCGAGGCTGTCGGGAAACTCCGTTTCGCGCAGGGCCTCGAGCAGTTCGGCGTTCGGTTCGCGGTCGTGCAGCACCGCCAGGGCATGAAGGTCTTCGCCAATAGCCCAAAGGAGATCGCTTGCATCCGCCATCTGATCGTTGGATATCCCACTCACTATTCAACGCGTCCTTTCGGATGAGGGATGAACACGATGGAGGGGTTCGTAAGTTCCGGATTGGCCATGTCCCGGACCCGGCGCACGGGCACCTCCTTGACGGTCTTGGCCTTGGTCTCGTAGGCGCCGCTGCGCAACTGGTCGATGGGTCCGATATCGAGAACGCGCATCATGCACGCCATCACGCAGTACGGCTTGCGGCCGGACTCGATCTCGTCAACGCACATGTTGCACTTTTTGACCAGGTTGTCCGTCGGGTCGAACTGCGGCGCGCCGTATGGGCAGGCAGCCTCGCACTTGCGGCACCCGATGCAGAGCGTCGAATCAATGTCGACGATGCCGTTGTCGGCGCGCTTGAAGATCGCCCCGGTCGGACATGTCGGCAGGCACGCCGGTTCGGCGCAATGGTTGCACGACATGTTGACCTTGTAGGCGAAGACATCCGGATAGGTCCCGCCCTCGATGTACTGCACGCGCCGGAAGCGCGGACCCGGACCCAGGCCGTTCTTGTCCTTGCATGCGATTTCGCAGGCGCGGCAGCCGATGCAGTCCATGTTGTTGTGGATGAAGCCCAACTGCACGGCCGGCTTGACCGGCGTGTAGGTGGCGCGCAATCTCTTGGAGATGGCTTCGCGGATTTTCAGCTTGCTGTTGTTGTCGGCCATGGTTCGCACTCCACCTACTCATCCCGCCCGAACACGTGGCTTCTCGCCGTCGCAAGCTTGTCCCATCCGGGCCGATGGGCGAGATCGGTCTTGCGGATACCGACAAGAACGGTGTTGTAAGTGAACCCACCGGCCGGGCTCGGTTCGTCTTTGGTCAGGAAATCGGGGTTCCCCGACCGATCGACTCCGTCCTTGTCCAGGTCCATCCATGACCCTTCGTGAAGCACGGCGACGCCCGGCATGCAGCGTTCGGTGACGAACACCGGAACCACGACCCGGCCGCGTTCGTTGTAGACCTCCACCGTGTCTCCGGTCTTGATATCGAGTTTCGCGGCGTCGGAGGCGTTGATCGTGACTTCCTGCTCGAAGGTCTCGCGCAACCAGGGAATGTTGTGGAAGATGGAGTGCGTCCGCCAGCGCGGATGCGGCGAAATCAGGTGGTACGGGTACTTCTTGAGAAGCTTTTTCGAGCCCATGTATTCGTCGGGCTCGATCCACTTGGGGATCGCCGGGATGGGATATCCGTATGCTGTCCGTGTCCAGTCCTTGTAATTCGCAAGTTCGCCCGAGAAGATCTCGATCTTGCCCGACGGCGTGCTGAAGGGAATGCCCAACTCGATGTTCTGCTGGAACGCGACGAGCGGCTGATCAAAGGTGAATTTGTAGACCCCCCGCTCCTTGAACTCCTCCCACGGCATGGAAATGCCGTGATGGGGCATGACGCGGTGATTCCACCATTCGCTCAGATAGGCTTCGTCCACGGCGGTGTTGTCGTGGAAGTAGTCGCGGGTCGACTTGGGATTGTAGCGTTCGCCGAAGCCCAAGCGATAGGCCAGCTCGGTATAGATCTGGAAGTCGGTGCGGCTTTCGCCCAGCGGCTCGATGACTTTGGGGCGATGGATGTAGTAGTGCCCCTTGTACCAGGGCAGCGCCACGTCGTGGCGCTCGAAATGCGTCGCCGCGGGGAGCAACACGTCCGCCCACAGCCCCGACGGGGTGATGGTGGCTTCGTTGCACACCACCAGATCCAGCCTCTTGATGGCCTCGAGCATCTTGTTGATGTTGGTGAGCTGGTTGAGCCAATTCGATCCGTGCCAGAAGATGCCCCGGATGTTGGGAATAACGCCGTCGAGCCCGTCCGAGCGCGGCCACAGGCCGATCTCCTCGCGCCGGACGTTGGGATAGTTGAGCACGCAGTGCGCCCAGCGGTCGGACTTGATGGCCGCGAACCAGACGTTGGAGAATTCGTCGTAGGGATAGGCGATGCCTTCGGGATGCCAGCCCTTGCCGACGCCTTCGGCGCAACCGCCCAGTTTGCCGATATTGCCGGTCATTGCCTGCAAGGCCGCGGCCATGCGGTTGTACTGTTCGCCATAGGCGTTGCGACCAGGCGCCCACGACGCCTTCAGCGCGGCCGGCTTGGTGGTGGCGTATTGATGAGCCAGCTCGCGGATGGTCGACGCGGGCACGCCGCAGATCGCCTCCGCCCACTCCGGCGTCTTGGGTTGCCCGTCGCGGGCGCCCATGATGTATTCCTTGAAGCTTTCATGCCCCTGTGACGCCGCCCATCCCGGCATGGTGCCCGGATCGACCCCCTGACAGAACCGGTTGATGAAGTCCTGGTCCTGAAGGTTGTTGGCGAAGATGTAATGCGCCATGCCGGCCATCATCGCCGCGTCGGTATTGGGACGGATGGGGATCCATTGCGCGTCATAGGCGGACGCGGAGTCCGTGTATTGCGGATCGACCAGCACGAACTTGCAGCCGTTCTGCTTGGCCATACGCATGTAATAGAACGTGTTGCCGCCATGGAAGGTGTAGGCCGGGTTCCAGCCCCACATGATCATCAGCTTGGAATGGGCGAACGCGTCGTCCTCGTTGCCGTCTTCGATGGTGCCGAAAGTCATGCGCGAGGAAAACGTCGTCGCCTGATAGGACGGCACCGACCACGACGAAGTGCGACAGCCGAACATGCCCATGAAACGCGCCAGAAGCCCCTCGATCTGGTCGGACTTGTGCAGGACGCCGTAGGAAGAGCCGGCATAGCTCTGGTCGAGCAAGGCGGTCGGCCCGTATTCGTCACGGATTTTCACCATCTTTTCGGCGACGTAGTCGAGCGCCGCGTCCCACGATGCGCGCTTGAACTTGCCCTCGCCGCGCGCGCCGACGCGGATCATCGGATACAGGAGCCGTTCGGGGGAATACAGGCGCGAGCGGTACGACCGGCCGCGCAGACAGGCGCGCAACTGAGGCTTCTCGAAGGTGTCGGTGCCGTATGGGTCGCCCTGATAGCTGCCGTTGTCCGTCGACAGGCGGACGATGACGTCGCCTTGCTTGTGCGCCACCAGCATGTGCCGGGATCCGCAGTTGTGCGCGCAGCTCGTCACCACCGTCTGCAGGTCGTCGTCGCGAAGGTAGGGTTCGTAGGCGAACGCCTGGGCGCGACGAATGTTGGCGCCGCCCGCCATTCCCGCCGCTCCGGCCGCCATCGCCCCCTTGAGGAAGCCGCGCCGCGATAGGTTGAGCGAGGAACGCAGCAACTCTGTCAATTTTTTCTCGTTCACGGCCGGGCCCTCACTTTGCGGTGTTGTTCAGAAAGCGTTCACTGGAAACGGTCGGCCGACTCTTCGCCCAATCGGGAACGTCCGCGGGCATGTCGGGCCAGGGATGGCGGGGATAGGGATAGGAAATCCGATACCAGGACCTGCCGCCATGGCAGCCGTAACAGACGTCGGAACTCGTCTTGGCCGCCTCCTCGATCGCGTCGGCGTTGAGGTAGTTGACCTGATGACGGACCGTGCGGAACGTTTCGGCATGGCAGGTCATGCAGCCGTTGGGGGTGTCGTCACCCTCCATGTCCGCGCGCGCCTCGGACCAGGGACCGGTCAGCCCCTCCATCACCTCGAAGGGGAACCGCCCATGACACATCAGACAGGTCTGCTCGGGATTGACGGACTTGCGCAGCGTGAACTTGCCGGCGTCCTGTCCCGACGGTTGCGGGGCTTCCTCGCGCGGGTCGTTGCCCAAGTGGCAGAAAGTGCATTTCAGATTCATCACCTGCTGGGCGAACGGCGTGGTCAGGTGCCGCCTATGAAACGTGTCCTGCTCGCCCGCATAGGTATCCAGTGTCTGATACCATGCCAGGCTGTCTTCCGCCTTCAGGCCCGCAACGGATGTTTGGCGCACGCGCCGGTCCATGATTTCCTGGTGACACATCAGGCACTGATCGTTGCTGGCCTTCTCAATGTCTGGAGAAAAGTGGATGAGATCCCATCGGGCGCGGTCATATTGCCCGACCGCGTCGACATCGTTCGCATCGGCGCGGGGCCGGGACGCGGACTCGGCGCTAACCTCCCATGCAAAAAAACCGCCCGCGATCAAAATCAACACCGAAACCGCGAACAAAAAACGTTGCGACCTGATCGTGAGACTTTTGCCCCGTTCCATTTTCTGCCTCTTTCCCCTGTAACCCACTCGCAGGGCGTGGAGCGACCGGCATCGGCCGCTCCACACTCCTGTCGACAGCCACACCCCCTTGCCGCCAAGGGGGTGTGGCAGGGACATCAGCGCATGCCGCTCATGCCGCCCATGCCGGACATGCCGGACATGCCGCCCATGCCGGACATGCCGGACATGCCGGACATGCCGGACATGCCGCCCATGCCGGACATGCCGCCCATGCCGGACATGCCGGACATGCCGCCCATGCCGGACATGCCGCCCATGCCGGACATGCCGCTCATACCAGCGCCGGCGGTAGACGCCACCGCAAACACGACGGCAGCGGTCGCCAAGCCGGCGATCATCCCATTTTTCTTAGACATCTAGCGTTCTCCCATGATCTAAATCAGAGCAACTTTTTACGTTTCGTCCGCCAACGCATTGTCAATGCGCAAGGCCGACGCACCCCCCTTTGCGAAAAAAAGCAAAGCGATGCCTTTTGCTGCTAGCAACGATCATGCCGCGCCGAGGCCCCTTTCTAATGCATTGATCTTCAAGAACATGATTGCGTGGCGCTCCTTCATGGAGCGGACACTGGGGTTCGGTCATGACAGAATGTCAGGGCACTCGCGTGCATCACCATGACAATTTGGCAGAAAGCGTTGGATGGGCTTGCCAGCTGCCAAACGTTGTCGGCCCGGATCCGGGCAGGGTATGATGCCCCCCGGTTGAGATGGAGCGGATATGGCCCCCGAATACCTGTTCGTCTATGGCACGCTGAGACAGGGCGCGGTGGCGCACGCCGTCCTTGATCGGGCGTGCACCTTTGTCGGCGACGCCGCCATGCCTGGCGCGTTGTATGACGTGGACGGCTACCCCGGCGCGATCCAGCTCCCGGATCGGACGGGAATGGTCAGAGGCGAAGTCTACGCCCTGCCCCCGGAATCGACCACTCTCGATCGCCTGGACCGCTATGAAGGCTGCGCGCCGGAATTTCCCCATCCCCACGAATACGTCAGACTGCGCGTCCCGGTGTCGCTTGCCGACGGACGAACGCTGAGCGCCTGGGCGTACATCTATAACCGCGACACGTCCAGCCTCATTGAAATCATGTCCGGCGACTATCTGAATCGGTCGAACGGGTGAGGCGTCAGCAAATTCGCGGCAGCTGCTCGCCGGAAATCCAGTCCACCATGCGCGTGCCGCCCAGCCGGGTCTTCATGCGCACGAAGCGCCGTTGGTCCGCAAGGACCGAGCCGATGATGTGCGCGTCCCCGCCGCGTTCGTGCGCGCGCATGACGGCGAGCAGACGGCCGGCGTCCTGGTCCGCGCAGATGGCGATCAGCTTGCCTTCGTTGGCGACGTAGAGGGGATCGAGACCCAACAGCTCGCACGCGCTTTTCACCGCACCGCGCACGGGGATGGCGTCTTCCATCAGTTCGATGCCGACGCCGGACTGCTGGGCGATTTCGTTGAGCGTCGCCGCCAGACCGCCCCGCGTCGGGTCGCGAAGCACGCGAATGCCCGGACACGCCGCCAGCATGTCCGCCACCAGCCCGTTCAGCGCCGCCGAGTCCGAAACCAGGTCGGTGCCGAAACCCAGGTTCTCGCGCTTCGACATCACCGCCACGCCGTGGTCGCCCAGCGTGCCGCTGATCAGCACCCGGTCGCCCGGGCGCGCGCGGTCGCCCGCGATGTCCACGCCGTCGGCCACCACGCCGACCCCGGCGGTGTTGATGTAGACGCCGTCGCCGTGCCCCCGCTCCACCACCTTGGTGTCGCCGGTGACGATCTCCACCCCGGCGTCGCGCGCGGCGCGGGCCATGCTGTCGACGATGCGCGCCAGGTCGGCCAGCGGAAAGCCTTCCTCCAGCACGAAGCCCGCCGTCAAATATTTGGGAACCGCTCCGGCCATGGCGATGTCGTTGACGGTGCCGTGCACGGCCAACGATCCGATATCGCCGCCGGGAAAGAACAGGGGCGAGATGACGAAGGTGTCGGTGCTCATCACCACGCGGCCGGGCGGCAGGTCGAACACCGCCGCGTCGTGTTCGCGCCTCAGAATCGGGTTGTCGAAGGCTTCGACGAACAGCTGTCCGATCAGCCGCGCCATGGCCCGCCCGCCCGCGCCGTGGCCCATTTCCACCCGGCCGTTTTGCAAATCCATGCCCATCATCCCCGTCCCCCTTCCCGGAACCGGCCGTAGGTCCAATGCGCCGCGCACGCCCCCTCGCTGGACACCATGCACGCGCCCATCGGGTTGTCGGGGGTGCAGGTAGAGCCGAACAGTTTACAGTCTTCGGGCGTCTTCACCCCGCGCAGCACGTCGCCGCACGCGCAGGCCTTGTTTTCACGGGGCGTGGGCGTGTCGATGGCGAAGCGCCTTTCCGCGTCGAAGTCGGCGAAGTCGTCATGAATGGACAAGGCGCTGTCGGGAATGTCGCCCAGCCCCCGCCACGCGAAACTGTCGCGCAGCCGAAACACCGTGTCCGTCAGGGCTTGGGCCTTGAGGTTGCCGTCGAACGACACGGCGCGGGTGTATTCGTTTTCCACCACCGCCTTTCCGGCATTCACCTGACGGATCAGCATCAGCACCGCCTGCATCACGTCCAGCGGCTCGAACCCCGCGATCACGACGGGTTTTCCATAGTCGTCGGAGAATGGCGCATAGGCCTTGGTGCCGATCACCGCGCTGACGTGGGCCGGGCCGACGAAGCCGTCGATCTCCACCCCGTCCTGACCGCCGTCCAGGATGGCGCGCATGGCCGCCGGTGTCAGCACGTGGTTGCAATGCACGGTGAAGTTCTTGAGGCCCTCCGCGCGGGCCTGGGTCAGCGCCACGGCGGTGGGCGGCGTGGTGGTCTCGAAACCGATGGCGAAAAACACCACTTGGCGGGCCGGATTGTCCCGTGCGATCTGAAGCGCGTCCTGGGTGCTATAGACCATGCGCACGTCGGCGCCCCGCGCGCGCGCCTTGAACAGCGAGTCGTAGCCGCTGCCGGGCACGCGCAGCAGGTCGGCGTAGGTGCACAGCGTCATGCCGTCCAGCCCCGCCAGCGCCACCGCCTCGTCCACCTTGCCGACCGGCAACACGCACACCGGACAGCCGGGCCCATGGATCATGCGCACGTTGGCGGGCAACAGGTCGGTGACGCCATAGCGCGCGATGGCGTGGGTGTGGCCGCCGCAAAATTCCATGAAGCGGTATGCGTGATCCGCCCGGGCCTCGGCGCGGATGGCGCGGGCCAGCCCCTGGGCCAAGTCGGGGTCGCGGAATTCCTCGATGTATTTCATGGCGCGGCCGCCGCCATGTCGGCGAACAGTTGCAGCGTGCGCTTGGCCTCGTCCTCATCCAGCCGCGACAACGCATACCCGGTGTGCACGATCACGTAATCGCCCACGCCGACGCCGTCCACCAGCGCCAAAGACACGGACTTGGACACCCCGTCCAACTCCACGACCGCCATGTCGCCGTCGGACAGTTGCGTCACCCGCGCCGGTATCGCCAGACACATCCCCGTCTATTCCCGCTCCAGGGTCAGGGCCGCGATGACGGCCTGACCGAAACTCAACCCCGCATCCCCCGGCGACAACGCGCGGGGTATCAACACCCGTATCCCAGCCTCTTGCAGACGCCGGGTCAAGTCCCCCGTCAGCACGCGGTTGAGAAAACACCCGCCGCCCAGCGCCACCGTGTCCATGTCCGCTCGAATCGCCCAATCCGCCAGCGCCGCCGCCAGCGTGCCGTGGAACAGGTTCGCGCCGTCCCGTGGGTCCCTGTCGATCAACGCCGCCAGCACGGGGCGCAGGTCCAAAACGTTGTCCTCGGAGACACGCCACCCACCGTCCATCACGTGCGGCGCGTCCGCCAAAGCCTCCAGCGCCATGGGGGCCTGGCCTTCGAATTCGGAAACCGGATGCACGCCCAACAGACCGCACGCCGCGTCGAACAGCCGCCCGGCGCTGGTTGTTTCGGGGCTATTGAGGCCCCGTTCCAACATCGTCCCCAGCATCGCCGCGTGGGGCTGGCCGGAAAACCGCGTCGCGATCTCGTCGCCCCGGCCCATCGCATGCAGCGCCGCCGCCGCCATGCGCCACGGCTCGCGCGCCGCCACGTCGCCGCCCGGTTGGCGCAAAATCGCCACGTGTCCCAAACGCGCATAGGCGGGTCCATCGACGCGCAACAACTCGCCGCCCCACGACGCGCCGCCGGGGCCCATGCCGTAACCGTCAAGCGCCAGCCCCAGCACCGCCCCCTCCACCCCGTGCTCCCAGGCGGTGGCGACGATATGCGCGTGGTGGTGCTGCACGGCCACCGCCGGACAGTCCAAGGCCTGGGCGGACTGGGTGGTACGAAAGTCGGGGTGCAGGTCGTGGGCGCACGCGGCCAAGGGACCGGCGCGCTCCAACATCTCCGCGAGCAGGACGTCGTAGCGTTCCACCGCATCCAGCGTTTCCATGTCGCCGGCGGTCGGGGTAACGGCGGCGGTATCGCCGTCGATCAGACAGAGACTGGCTTTCAGGTGTGCGCCCATGCCCAGCACGCGGGGCAAGGGGCGATGCAGGGAAAGTTCGGCGGCGGGGCCGCTCACGCCCCGGCCTCCACTTGGCGGGCGCGGATCCAATCCAGCCATCCCTCCATGCCGTCGCCGGTGTGCGCGCTGAGCGTCAACACCTCGATGTCCGGATTGACGCGGCGCGCGTAGTCCACGCACACGTCGACGTCGAACGGCACGTAGGGCAACAGGTCGGACTTGTTCAGCACCATCAGCCGCGCGGCGCGGAACATCTCGGGGTACTTGAGCGGCTTGTCCTCGCCTTCGGTGACCGACAGGATCACCACTTTGGCCGCCTCGCCCAGGTCGAACCCCGCCGGGCACACCAGGTTGCCGACGTTCTCGATGAACAGCAGCGCGCCCCGGCCCAGGTCGAGATCGTGGACCGCGCGGCCCACCATGTCGGCGTCCAGGTGACAGCCCTTGCCGGTGTTGATCTGGATCGCGGGCACGCCCGTGGCGCGGATGCGTTCGGCGTCGTTCGCGGTTTGTTGGTCGCCTTCGATCACCGCCAACGGCCCGTGCCCGGACAGTTCCCGGCACGTGCGGGCCAACAGCGTGGTTTTGCCCGAGCCCGGCGACGACATCAGGTTCAAAGTCAGGACGCCCAAATCCCGGAAGTGGGCGCGGTTGTGCGCCGCCAGATGGTCGTTCTTGGCCAGGATGTTTTCCGCGATTTGAACGATGCGCGACTGGCTGATCCCCGCGATGTGCGTCTCGCTCTCGCCCATGCCGAAATGCAGGTCTCCGTGTTCGCCATGGCTGTGGACGTGGTCGTGGTGATGATGATGGCCGTGATCATGATGATGATCATGGTCGTGATCGTGCGTGTGGCCGTCCTGTTTCTTGGCGTCCTTGCCGCATCCGCAAACCGTGCACATGTCACTCGACCTCCAATTCGCTCACCCGCATCTCTTCGCCACCCGTTACCAACAATTTGTGTCCGCCGCAGTGCGGGCAGGGTTCCGTCAGCGTGGACACGGCCACCCCGCGGGCACAATCGTGGCACCACGCCTGTCCGGGAACGCGCACGATGTCCAACGCGGCGCCGTCCGCCAGCGTGTCCTTGACCACGGCGTCGAAACAGAAGCGGATGGCGTCCGGATCGACATGGGACAGTTCGCCGATTTCCAGCCACACCGTCTTCACGCGCACGAAGTTCTGCGCCGCCGCCTGTTCCTCCAGAATCCGGAGCACCCCTTCGGCCAGGGACATTTCATGCATGGAACGCGTTCCGAAAATTCATGCCGAAATCATAGCACCGTCGGCCGGCGCGCGCCATGAACTCACAGCCCCCCGACATCGATCGCGCACCCGACGCATGGATCGACCGCCAGCACGTGCAACTCCACCGCGCGGCGCAACGCCTCGACGTCCGTGACGGCCAAACCCGCCAGCCCCCGCGCCACCACGCCGTCCGGCGCGAAGTTCGCGTCCGTCGGCGCGGCGATGCGATAATCCGCGATTCGGCCGTCCGCGATGCGCACGAAGTGGCTGAGCGGCCCACGCGCGGTTTCCACGGTGGCTTCGCCCTCCCCGGCATCGCGCGCCGGGGCGTCAATGTGCGTCACGGCAGCCAAATGTGCGGTGGCATCCGCTATGGCCTGCGTCAAGGCTTCGACGTCGGCCAGACGCGATTCCAGCCGGGCCAGCAAGCCCGCGCCATGCGCCGCCCGCGCCGCCGCCACGCCCGGTTCGTCCCAGTTGCGCTTCAGCGCGCCGTCTTCGATGTCCCCATCCGACACGCCCAGCCCCGCCAGTCCGGCATCGGTAACGGCCCGGCGCAAATCGTCGGCAAGGGCGTCCAGGATATAGGCGCGAGTCATCCGCTCAATATTTTGCGCCACGTCCAGAACGGCGGCCTTGTCCGGCGCGAACGGCTGGCCGCCAGGCGTCTTCCACGACACGGCGCCGAACAGCGCGCGTTCGAACGCCCGTTCCGCGTCCAGACAGGCGCGCGCCGCGTCGGCGCGCGGCTCGAATCGCAACAGGCGCGGCCAGTCCAGGCTGAGGCGCATCACGGTCTGGGTGAGCATTTCGGACAAACGCAAAACCTCGCGCGCGGCCCGGACGGGCGCGGGAACGCTCAATCCCAGGGCCTGTTCCATGGCCGAAAGGGCGCACGCCGTCTGCGCCCGTCCACACAGGGAAAAGAGCATGCCCATCAGCGCCGCCACCTCGCCCGGCGTGCGACCGCGAAACACCCGCGCGGGGCTATCGGGCCGGGTGGAGCGAATGCGCACCGCCCGCACGCGCCCACCTGCGGCGTCAATGTGAACGCTGAGTTCCCCCGCGATATCCAGTCCGTTCCCCATGCCGTTCCCGCCCGTTCACAACCCCGCTTCCTCATTGGGCATGCGGAATTTTCCGTTTGTAGCATTTTACCCACACAAAAAGTGTGGTAAAGTCTAACAACTGGAAATGGAGGGGATTTCTGCCTTGGCGCCACTCTGGCGCGCGCACGTCATCACATAAACATAGCCCATCACATAAACACAGCCCGAATATGACCGAACGCAGAACGCGCGCCCTTAAACATTCGAGATGAAGGACAAGGGATCATGGACAGCGGTTACGACAGTCTCGAGCAACGCCTCGGCGTTTCGAGGAGGCAGTTTTTAACGTTTTGCGCGGGACTCGCCGCGACCATGGGGCTTTCCAGCAAGGACGCCCTGGCGGTGGCCGAAGCGGTGGACAAGGCGCAGAACAAACCCGTGGTGATCTGGCTGCACGGGCAGGAATGCACGGGTCCGACGGAAACCCTGTTGCGCGCCGAGCATCCCACCCTGGAACGCCTGATCCTCGACATGATCTCGTTGGACTACCACCAGACGCTGGACGCCGGCGCTGGTCACAAGGTCGAGGCGATCAAGGACATGACCATCGAAGCCAACAAGGGCAAGTACCTGTTGGTGGTCGAAGGCTCGGTCCCCACTAAGGACGGCGGCATCTATTGCAAGATCGGCGGCAAGACCATGTTGGAACACACCCAGCAGGCCGCCGCGCACGCCGCCGCCGTCATCGCCTTCGGGTCGTGCGCGTCGTGGGGCGGCGTGCAGTCCACCGGCATCAACCCGACTCACGCCAAGGGCGTGGAAAAGATCATCACCGGCGTTCCGGTGGTGAATCTGCCGGGCTGCCCGCCGAACCCCTACAACTTCCTGGCGACCGTGCTGCACTTCCTGACCTTCGGCAAGCTGCCGGCGCTGGACGCCAAGCACCGCCCGGTGTTCGCCTATGGCCGTCTGATCCATGAAAACTGCGAACGCCGCCCGCACTTCGACGCGGGCCGGTTCGCGACCGAGTTCGGCGACGAGGGCCACCGCAAGGGGTGGTGCCTCTACAAACTGGGCTGCAAGGGACCGGAAACCTACGCCAACTGCCCGGCGGTCGAATTCAACGACGTCGGCGGCGGCACCTGGCCCATCGGCGTCGGTCATCCGTGCTTCGGTTGCGCCGAGGACGGCGTGGGCTTCACCAAGCCGCTGTTCTCCCTGGCCGACGTGAAGACCCACACGCCGCCCAACGCGTTCCCGGAAATCGGGCAGCGCGAGGCCGAAAGCTCCGCCACCGTGGCGGCGGCGGCGGCCATCGGCCTGACAGCCCAAGGCGCCGATGGCGATGCTGACGCGCTGGTCGCCCTTCTCAGCCAAGCAGCGCCGCAAGGGCGACTTTTGCATCTGTGCGGCACCCATCAGCGCGGCGATGTCGCAGCGCGGCTGGTCGCTGCGGGGCTGGCGGCACAGGCCTATCCGATCTACGACCAAAGGGCGGTGGCACCTGATGCGGGCTTTGCCACGGCCCTTGCCCATCCGGGGCCGGTGATTGCGCCGCTCTTTTCGCCGCGCAGTGCCACGCTGTTCGCGCAGGCCGCCGGAAATGCCCACGTCATTCCCGTGGCGCTGAGCAATGCTGTGCGTGACGCACTACCCAAGGCGATGGCCGCGCGCGCGCTGATTGCCGCGCAGGCTGATGCCCCTGCGATGATCCGCGCGGTGGCTGTCGCGATTTCTTCGCAATCGGCGACTTGAGGGGTTGGTGAGGCTAGTCTAGTTTGGCCCGGACGCAACTGTAAGCTGCGTTTGACATGGTAAGCTGTACATTCGAAGGACGGACCAGGTGGCACGCGCAAGCTCGAAAAGCTCAACCAGCACTGGTAATCAGCGCAAGCTAAAGGCAGCATCCGACGCCGCCGAGGCCCAGACAGCGACAGCGCCGGGCAATGTCGAAACCCCGATGCACGATTCGGCCACCCAACCCGTTGCAGAGGACGCAACCATCATTGCGGCGTCAGATGGCGGCGATGCGCAAGAGACCGCCGATATCGCGGATGCGGCTTTGACGGGTGAACCCGTCGCCGCACCGCCGCCGCCATCGCCGCCCCCTGCCCCGCAACAGCGCGCAGGGATTGTGCCGCTCGTGCTTGGCGGGCTGGTTGCCGCCGGGATCGGTTATGGCGCGGCCTATCTGGGCGTGCTGCCGACCGGCCAAAGCGGCGGCGCATCCGATCCCGCCCTCGCGACAGCCGTGGCCGAGCAGGGTGCGACGCTATCGGCGCTGCAAGACCAGATTGCGGCGCTTGGCACCTCGGTGACGCAAAGTGCGCCGCAAGCTGGGGCAGAGATCGACCTTTCGCCTGTGATCGACCAAATCGCGGCGCTGTCGGGCCAGATCGGCATCGCGACAGATGGGATCGCGACCTTGGCCGCGCGCGTCGGTGCCTTGGAGACTCGCCCTGTTTTCACCGGCAATGCCGATGAAGATCTTTTGGCCGCCCAACAAGCCGCCGATGCGCGCGCCGCCGAACTGGCCGCAGAACGCGATGCCATTGCCGCCGAAGCCGCCGCCCTGCAAGACGCAGCCAGAGCCGCCACTGCCCAAGCCGCCGAGGCTGAGGCCACGGCCCTGCAAGCCATTACCGAGGCCGAG
>JADGBG010000080.1 GCA_015231605.1 Alphaproteobacteria bacterium
GTTGCCGTCTTCGTCCTCGTCCTCGCCGATGACGGCCTTCATTTTGACCCGCTTGCAGCGGCCACGCAGCTCGTGGGGGCAACCCCAACCACTCATGCCCGCCTCTCCGTCTCGATCAGCCCTGGGGCTTGATCACGGTGTTGCCGGCCTTGATCCAGTCGGTGATGCCGCGCGTGACGTTGAAGATCTTTGCGTAGCCCAGCTGTTCGTTGAGCGCGCCGGCGATGGCGGCGGTGCGGTTGCCGGTGCGGCAGATGATGACGACTTCCTGCTCCGGCTTCACCACCTGGGTGAATTTGTCCACGAAGTCGGGCATGACGCGGCCGGTCTTGTCGAATGCGGTGATCAGGTGAGAGCCTTCGACGACGCCGGTCTGAACCCATTCCTCGGCCCGGCGCAGGTCGATGATGGGCACGCCGCGCGCCAGCAGGGCCTTGAGCTGGTCGTTCGAGATATCGGTGTAGGGCGCGCCCAGGATTTCCAGCAGTTCGACCTCGAACTTCAAGGTGGAATTGGGCGGGATCACGCCGGGCACGCCGGCCGCGCCATAGGCCATGTCGGACGGGATGATCAGTTCGCGCTTGCCGCCGACGCGCATGCCTTCGACGCCAACCTCCCAACCGGGAATGACCTGACCGCGTCCGACGGGAAAGACGAAGGGCTTGCGACCGACGCTGGAATCGAACTGATTGCCGTCCATGGTCCAGCCGGTGTAGTTGACCTTCACCCTATCGCCGGTTTTCACGGCCTGGCCGGTTCCGGTGACGACGTCGGTGATCTGCACGCCCCCCTTGGTGAACGCGCCGGAAGACGCGGCGGCGAATACGCTTGCGCCGATCACGGCCATCACGGCCAGCATTTTCAGGGAAAGGTTCATGCCCGCGATCTTCATCGTAATGGTCCGCCTGTCAGGTTGGATGGGGAGGAATGGAGGGCTATATAACCGAAAACGGCGCTCCAGACAACGTCCGGAGCGCCGTCGGCGATCACGTTTCGGTTACAAGAGAATGGCGTCGGCGAGATGCTCCGCCAGATCGTGAAGATTGAGGTGCGTGAGGTCCTTGCCCACCTCCGCGCGTACGACTTCCGACAGTTTGCCGTTCATGCCCTTGCGCAGTTCGCCCAGCGTCTTGGGCGGAGCCACCAGGACCAGGCTGTCGAACGCGCCCTTGCCGTGGGCGTCGTCCAAAACCTTCACCATTTCCTGGGCGAACAGCTGCTTTTCGAAGGTGTGCCAATCCACCTTGCCGGCCTTGGCGTGGCTCGCGCCGCCGCCGCCCTGGCTGCGACCGGGTTTATCGGCGCCGAAGTCGCGGGTGGGCGCATGGCTGGCCGCGAATTCGTAATCCAACGCGGCCGAGAGCCCTTTCCCGGGGCCTTCGTTCCGTACGATGCGGGCCCGCGCGCCGTCGGCCACCAAAATCCAGGTAATACGCGGTTTCATGACCCTCTCCTCTTCTCGTGATGCGGTTTGCCTCGGCAAGAGAACCTTTTGATGTCAGGGACTTTTCTCCGCCCATTCCCCAGTATAACGCATTTCCGGACCGGGGGGCATGGGGAAGAGGAAAGATTCCCGTCCCCGGACGCGGAATCGGGCTTGGCATTGCCGGATGAATCTTTATGATTACGCGCCAACTTCGAACCTGGAGGTGGCATGGAAATCAAAGAAGCCCTGACGTTCGACGACGTTCTGCTGACCCCGGCGGAATCCGACGTCCTTCCCGCACAAACCGACGTCCGCTCGCGGCTCACCAACTCCATTTCGTTGGGCATTCCCCTGCTGTCCGCCGCCATGGACACGGTCACGGAGAGCCACATGGCGATCACGCTGGCCCAGATGGGCGGCATCGGCGTGATCCACAAGAATCTGTCGCCCGAGGAACAGGCCGCCGAGGTCCGCAAGGTCAAGAAGTTCGAGGCCGGCATGGTCGCCGACCCCGTGACCATTTCCCCCGACGCGCCGCTGGCGGAGGTCATGGCGCTCAAGGAACAGTTCGGCTTTTCCGGCATCCCCGTGGTCGAGGACGGCACCGGCAAACTGCTTGGCATCATCACCAACCGCGACGTGCGCTTCGCCCAGGATCCATCGCAGAAGGTCGGCGAGCTGATGACCCGGGACGTGGTCACCGTGCACGGCGGCGTGGAACGCGAAGAGGCCATGCGCCTTTTGCACAAGAACCGCATCGAAAAACTGGTGGTCGTCGACGACCATCAGCGCTGCGTCGGACTGATCACCGTCAACGACATCCAAAAGGCCCAGGAACACCCGAGCGCGTGCAAGGACGAACAGGGCCGCCTGCGCGTCGCGGCGGCGACGTCGCCCGGCGAGGCCGGCATGGCGCGTGCGCGCGCGCTGATCGCGGCCGGGGTGGACCTTTTGGTTCTCGACACAGCCCACGGCCATTCCAAGGGCGTCGCCGACGCGGTGCGCGCCATCAAGTCGGAATCCCCGGACGTTCAAATCATGGCCGGCAACATCGCCACCCCCGAAGCCGCCGAGGCGCTGATCAAGGCCGGCGCGGATGCGGTCAAGGTCGGCATCGGCCCGGGCACCATCTGCACCACCCGCATGGTGGCCGGGGTCGGCGTACCGCAGTTGTCCGCCATCATGGAAACGGCCCAGGCCTGCATCCGGCTCGGCATCCCGCTGGTGGCCGACGGCGGCATCAAGTATTCCGGCGACATCGCCAAGGCGCTGGCGGCGGGCGCTAGCGCCGTGATGATGGGATCGTTGTTCGCCGGCACCGACGAAAGCCCCGGCGAGGTATTCCTGTACCAGGGGCGGTCCTACAAGTCGTACCGCGGCATGGGCTCGCTGGGGGCCATGGCCAAGGGGTCCGCGGATCGCTACTTCCAGGCCGACGTCGACAACCTCAAGCTGGTTCCCGAAGGCATCGAAGGCCGCGTGCCCTACAAGGGGCCGGTCGGCGCGGTGGTGCATCAGTTGATCGGCGGCTTGCGCGCGTCCATGGGCTATACCGGCTCGCGCACCATCGCCGATTTTCAACAGCGCGCCAAGTTCCGCCGCATCACCGGCGCGGGCCTGCGCGAAAGCCACGTGCACGACGTCACCATCACGCGCGAGGCTCCGAACTATCGCACGGAACAGTAATCCGGGGGGTTTTCCCACGGACGCCAACCTTGTCACCCCCGGGCCCGTCCCGGGGGTCGACGTTTTCAGGGGACACACGCCATGACGCCCGCCGGACGCCTCGAAGCCGCCATCTACCTTTTGGACAAGATCGCCGATGAGCGCCGCCCCGCCGACGACATCGTGAGGGCCTGGTTCCAGGCGCGCCGCTTCGTCGGTTCCCAGGACCGCCGCGCCATCCGCGAACGGGTCTACGGGGTGCTGCGCCGGTTGCATCGGCTGGACTGGCATTTGGGCGACACGCCGCCCACGGCGCGCAACCGGGTGTTGGCCGACGTGGTGCTGGAAGGCCAGGATCCGTCTCCGCTGTTCGACGGCTCGACCCACGCCCCCGCCCCGCTCACGGCGGAAGAGCGGATGCTGGCGGAGCGGCTGGCGGGAAAATCCCTCGACGACGCCACCCTCCCCACCGCCGTCCGGGCCGAATTGCCCGAGTGGCTGGCGGACATGTTGGCCCCGGTGTTCGGCGATGACTTCCAAGCCGAGATGCAGGCTCTCAACGCCCCCGCGCCCATGGACCTGCGCGTGGCGCTGGGCCGGGTGTCGCGCGATCAGGCGCAAAAGGCCCTGGCGAAGGAACGCGTTCCGTCCACCATCACCCCCTTGTCGCCGCTCGGACTACGGCTCGACGCCCACACCGACATCGGACGCACCCAGACCTTCCGCAAGGGATTGGTGGAAGTCCAGGACGAAGGCTCGCAAATCCTAGCCCTTCTGGTCGGCGCGCGCGCGGACATGGCGGTGATGGATTACTGCGCCGGTGCGGGGGGCAAGACGCTGGCCATCGCCGACCGCATGGGTCTCACCGACGGCCATTCGACCGGCCGACTGGTGGCCTGCGACGTGGATGGGACGCGGCTTGCCCGCATGGACCGGCGCCTCGCCCGCGCCAGGTTGACCGAACGGGTGGAACGTCTTGTCCTGGACGAAGCCGCCTTCGGCGAACGGGAAAGCACCTTCCAGCGCGTCCTGGTGGACGCGCCGTGCAGCGGCTCGGGAACCTGGCGGCGTCATCCGGAACAGAAACGACGTCTCACCCAGGAGCGTCTCGCCGAACTGACGGCCACCCAGGATCAGGTCCTGACGGACGCCGCGCGGTTCGTCGCCCCCGGCGGACGGCTCATCTACGCCACCTGTTCGGTGCTGCGCGAGGAAAACGAACAGCGCGTGGAATCCTTCCTAAAGTCCCATGAACACTTTGATGTGACGCCCATTCAAGGAGTCTGGGCGGAGACCATGAAAAAAACGCCGTGCCCTGACTTCGGCGCGGCGCCGTTTCTACGGCTCACGCCGCGCCGGCACGGCACCGATGGATTTTTCGCCGCCATTCTCACGCGGAGGTCGTGAAAATACAAAAATCTGTTGCCTTTCTCCCGTTGTCCAAGAAAAATAGGGTAGCAGTCGAATCCTTCGGGAATTTTATAAGCCTATAAACACTATTGGGGAGTTGCACATGACTGGCTTGCGTCTTTTCGCTTACGTGGTCTCCGCGCCGACGCTGTCTGGCATTCTGGTTCTCATTCTGTTGCTCAACCCGGGCCTCCTGGGTCTCAGCAACTTCATGAACATCATCGTTGGCGCAGCCATCGGCTTTATCGCCGCGTTGCCGATTTCGATCGTGGTCGCCAACAAAATGGAATAATCGCGGGGCGCTCGTTTCCCGCGGTTTTCCGCAAAAGGGGCCGTTCCTTCGCGGGACGGCCCTTTTTCACGCCCCCATCACCGCTTTGACCTTCGAAGCGAGGTCCTGCAGGCTGAACGGCTTGGGCAGGAAGGCAAAGCCGGATTCGGGACTGACGCCGCCCGGCAACACGTTGTCGGCGAAACCGGAAATCAAGATCACCTTCACGTCCGGCATTTCCTGGCGCACGAACTGCACCAGGGTGTGGCCGTCCATGCCCGGCATCACCACGTCGGTGACGATGAGATCGATGGCCTTCGTCTGGGCGTTGATGACTTCCAGCGCCTCTTCGCCGTTGGTGGCCTCCAGAACCGTATAGCCCTTTTCCCGTAACGCGCGGGCGCTGAACATGCGCACCGCATCCTCGTCTTCCACCAGCAAGACAAGACCTTCCCCGGTGAGGTCCTCGTTCCCCGCCACCTGAAGGCCCGGCGCGGCGTCCTGGGGCAACGGCTCACGGGACGGTTTCGATGCGGCTTTCGACGGGACGTCCGCGCCGTCCTCGTGGCGGGGCAGATAGATCGTGAACACGGCCCCTTCGCCTGGCGCGCTGTCGACGAACACGTAACCGCCGGTCTGATGCACGATGCCGTGCACCGTCGACAGCCCCAACCCGGTTCCCGCGCCGACGTCCTTGGTGGAATAGAAGGGCTCGAAAATGCGTACGATGTCTTCCTTGCGGATGCCGACGCCGGTGTCGATCACGTCGATGCTGACGTAATCCCCCGCCGCCACCAGCTCCAAGCCGCGTTCCACCGGCTCGTCCAGCGACAGATTTCCCGCCCGGATGGTCAGCGTGCCGCCCCCCGGCATGGCGTCGCGCGCGTTCACCGCCAGATTCAGGACCACTTGGTCGAACTGCACGGGATCAACGCGGATCAGCCCCAGATCGCGGTCATGTTCGATGTTGAGTTCAATGGTCGGCCCCAGCAGGCGCTTCAACACCTCATTCAGGTCGGACAGTTTTTCGCGCACGTTGATGACCTTGGGCTCCAACGTCTGCTTGCGCGAGAACGCCAGAAGCTGACGCACCAGGGAGGTGGCGCGCACCGCGTTCTGGCGGATCTGGTTGATGTCGCCGAACGACGGATCGTCGGGGCCGTGGCGGGCCAGCAGCAGATCCGAGAAGCCGATCATGGCGGTCAGCAGGTTGTTGAAATCGTGCGCGATCCCTCCGGCCAACTGGCCGATGGATTGCATTTTTTGCGATTGGGCGAACTGCACCTCGAGGTGCTTTTTCTCGGTGGTGTCGATGAAGTGCAGGGCCAGTCCGGTGACCTCTCCGTCGGCGTCCTCGACGCGGCTGGCGTACATGGACGCCGTCACCTCGCGCCCGCCCGCGGCAGGCATGCGGACTTCCAAGTGCGCGGCGCGAAGAATCCCCATCATCACCTTGCTCAGCTGCCCGCCGATTTCGCCCTTGTCCTCGGACACCAGGCGTTCGGAGAACGGACGGCCCAGCACGTCGTCCTTGTGCGCGCCCAGCATCTTGAGAAACGCGCCGTTGCAGTCCACCATGTCGACCTGCATGTCCACCACGGCGATGGCGACGGGCGCTTCGTCGAACAGCCAGTACAGCCGGCGGGCCAGGTCGCGGGCGCTGGCCCCCGCGGCCGCGCCATCCTGCGCGCCCGAAGGCCTGCGCTCCATGTTCCGCACCAGAACGGAGCGGGTGTAGAGCAGCGCCCCGGTCTCGTCTCGGCGCCCCGTCTGCACCAGAACGGCGTCGAACGGATCCCCGCCGTCCCGCGGGCGCATGGTCATCGTCACGCCCTCGCCGGAAGCCGCCGAGACGTCGGACTTCACCACGAAATCGGCCAGCCGCAGAGCGTTGGAGCGGATTTCGCCCAATCCCGTTCCCAACCATTTGCACGCGGTTTCATTGGCGAAAATGATGCCGCCCCGTGCATCCATGGACAAGAAGCCCACGGGCAGGTTCTCCAGAAGGTCCGCCATCAAGGCGTCTTCCCCCCGGCGCACCGTTTCCATTTCGCGCTCCGCCGTGACGTCGCGCATGGTCCAGGAGACCAACCGTTCGTGCGCCCCGCCCACCGGCATGGCGGCGACCTTCCACCACCGATCCTCGCCGTCCGCATGCACCGCGATCTCGGCATGGCCCGTGGCTCCGCCCCGCGCGGCCGCCAGCGCGCGGACGACCTGCTGCGCGTCCGGGCCATCGGCACGGGCGAAGCGCAGCGCACCGGGAAGCGTCCCTGCCGAACCGTCCCGCAAACCGGCGCCAAATCCCGCGTTGGCGTAGAGAATGTCCCCTGCCCCGTTGGTGATCATCAGGGGCGCGCCGTTCTCGCCGGCGGCGGAGAACACGAGACGGGCCTCGGGCCCGATGTCGGCGCGTCGCCCATGGGCCCAGGCCGCCGCCAGGGCGAAGGCGAACGCGGCCGCCAGGGCCGCCCCGGCCGGAAGGGTGACGTCCGTTTCCATCGGCGCCAGACCCAGCATCCCCCACACCAGCAGAAACATCCCCGCCGGCGCGGCGTAGAGCCACGGATTGTCTCCCCGAGGCGGACCAAAGCGGACGGTTCGCGGGGAAGAGGACGGGCGTGACCCGTTCGCGGGGGAGGGGTTGGCAGGCGCGCCCGAAGGCGGACCGGCGGGTTGCCGGGGCGGATGCTCGCCAGCGCCGGCGCCGCCGGACGGTGCGGGGACATTCTCGGCGTCGGGGCGGAGGAACGCCGGGGCGGGGCTCGCGAAGGCCTCGTCCGTCATATCCCCGGTCCTAATGTCGCGTTGGTCCAGTCCGTCCCGCATTCTTGTCCTTGAGACCCATCACGTACCCGATCACCTCGGCCACAGCCTGATAGTGTTCGACGGGAATCTCCTCGTCGAGTTCAACACTAGCATACAACGCGCGGGCCAACGGGGGATTCTCGACGATGGGAACTTTGTTTTCCTCGGCCACCTCGCGGATGCGGAACGCGAGACTGTCGACACCCTTGGCGACCAAGCGCGGCGCCGACATTTCTTCCATTTTGTATTCCAGCGCCACGGCGAAGTGGGTCGGGTTGGTGATCACCACGTCGGCCTTGGGCACCGCCGCCATCATGCGCTGTTGCGCCCGTTCGGCGCGCAGACGCCGGATGCGCGCCTTGATCTGGGGGTCGCCTTCCGTATCCTTGTGTTCATCCTTCAGTTCCTGGCGGCTCATGCGCATGGATTTCATGAAGTCGAATTTCTGATAGATGAAATCCAAAATCGCCACCACCGTCATGACGATGATGGCGCCGGTGAAAATGGCGATCGCCACCACGTAAAGACGGTCCAGGACCGACATCACATCGAAATCTGCGATCAGTTCGATATCCGACATCAAGGGAATGGCCATGCCGAACGCCACCGTCCCCAGAACGGTCAGCTTGATCACCCCCTTGAGGAATTCAACCACGGAACGCAAGGAAAACATGCGCTTCAAACCCTTGAGAGGGGATATCTTGCCGAAATCGGGTTTGAGTTTCGACGGCGCGACGATCAAGCCGGTCTGACTGAGGTTGGCCACGATCGCCAACAGCACCAAGACGCCGAAAAACGGCGCAAGGGTGATGCCGGTTTCCAGCAACACGTCGGACAGAACCAGCGGCAGAACGTCAACCGTCAGCGTGACGGCGTGTGCGTTTTCAATGAAACCGACAATGTACAGCGTGACGCGCTCCATCATCCAGGGCGCCAGGATGGCGAGCGACATCGCGCCCCCGAACAGGACCGACCAGCTTTTGACTTCCTGAGACGAACTGACCTGGCCCTTGCTGCGGGCCTTGGTTAGTTTTCGCTCTGATGGCTCTTCTGTTTTTTGCGAGTCGTCTTCGTCGGCCATACGCCCCACCTATCCGTTGACGAACTTGAGCAGACCATCCTCGAAATAGCGCATGAATACCATCATCATGGCCGGAAGCGTGGTGAGGATCAGAAAGATCTGCAGGGAAATCTGAATCGGCATGCCGAAGAAAAAGACCGGCAACTGCGGCATCAGGCGCCCCATGATGCCGAGGCCCAGGTAGTATGCGATGGCCGACAGGATCAACGGCGACGCAAGTTGTACGCCTATGCGGAAACTTTCCGAAACGCTGTGCGCCAGATAGTCCGACATGTCGCCGAAATTGACGCCGTTCACCGGCTCGAACAGGCTGTAGCTGTCCACCGCAGCCGCAAGCATCAAGTGATGCGTGTTGGTGACGAACACCAAGGTGAGTCCCACCAACCCCAGGAACGACGACAACAGCGAGCTTTGCTGGTCGGCGATGGGGTCCATCACGAACATGTTGGCCAGGGACGACACCATCGCCAAAATCGTCCCCGCCGTCTGCAACGCCCCCATGAAGACGCGCGGAATGATGCCGAGGAACCCTCCGATCAAAATCTCGGACGCGATGAGCAACGTCAGCGACGACATGGCGGCCGGTTGCGCCGGGAGATAGGGCGTCAGCACGGGCGTCACCAGAAAACACACCACCAGCGCGAAGGTCAGGCGGATGGTCATCGGGATCTGGTTGGAGCTGAACCCCGGCATGATGCTGAAGGCCGTTCCGAGGCGCGCGAACACCAGCAAGAACGCGAACATGTTGAGGTTGAGGATTTGCGCCAGCATATCCGCCCCTTACCCCAGGGTCGCGATGCGATCGAACAGGGTATGGGAATACTCGATCACCGTGGTCATCATGTAGGGTAGGAAGGCGACGATGGCGATGAAGATGACGATGATCTTCGGCACGAACGTCAGCGTCATTTCCTGAATGGTGGTGAGCGCCTGAAACAAGGCGATGATCAGGCCGACGAACAGGCCCGACATCATGATCGGCCCCGCCGTCTTCAGGATGATCCAAAGCGCGCTCTGGGCGATTTCCAAGACGTCGGCTTCGTTCATGGGGTGGCTTGCTCGGCTTTCCGGGGCGGCGGGGTGCGTCTGGACGATGCGCTTACATCGGCATGCGCAGGATTTCCTTGTAGGCTTCCAGCACCTTGTCGCGCACCGTCACGACGGTTTGCAAGGTGAGGTCCGCCTCGTTCACGGCGTTGACCACATCGGCCAGGTCGGCTTGGTTCTGCAGCCCCTTCATGGTCATTTGCTCGCTGATCTCGCCGATGCGCTGGGCTTCGTTGAGGTAATTGGATACCATGCCCGAAAATCCGCCGCCCGCGGGCTTGGGGCCGTCCTGGTCCGGCAGGCTGTTCGGGACCGTGCCGCTTTTCAGCGTCTGGTTATACGCTTGAACGGCCTTGGTGTAATTGTTGACGGGATCGATGGCCATGGTCCGGTGCTCCTATGGCGGCCGATGCGCTTAGCGCAACAGTCCGATGGTGTTTTGCAGCATGCTCTTGGACGATTTCAAGACGTTGAGGTTCGCTTCGTAGGACCGCTGCGCTTCCTTCAAATCCATCATTTCGACCAGGCTGTTGACGTTGGGCGCCAGGATGTAACCGTCGGGCCCGGCGGCGGGATGGGACGGATCGTAGCGTTGCCTGTAATTCGACAGGTCGGTCTGCACCCGGTCGACGCGCACCGTGTTGACGCCGATGGACCGGTCCAATTCGTTCTTGAAAGTGATCACCTTGCGCCGGTACGGCAGTTCGCCCGGGCTGCTGGGCAGCGAGTCCGCGTTGGCGACGTTTTCCGACACCACGCGCAGACGGGTGCCTTGAACCTTCATGCCCGCGGCGGAAATGCGGAGCGTTTTCAAGAGCTCGTCCATGTCCAGTCCTTCCTTCGTCCCGTGACTTTACGCGCCTATCCTCAACGCTGCTTGCCCAGCGCGGTTTTGATCATGCCGACATGTTTGCGGTACAGCTCGTTGGTGAGCTGGTGGTGCATCTGGGTCTCGCCGATCTTGGACATCTGTTCTTCAAGCACCACGGCGTTGCCGTCGGGCGAGGTTTCATAGGGTCGGTCGGTTTCCACCGTCTTGAACGGCTGAAGCGCGCTCCGCGGACCCTGGTAGTGCAACGGCGACGTGGTCGCGAGACCCAGGCGGGTCTGTTTGCGCTGTACCATGTCCTTGAAATCGAAATCCTTCAGGTCATGCGGCTTGTATTCGGGCGTGTCCGCGTTGGCCACGTTCTGCGCCAGGATTTCCTGACGGCGGTTCAACCAGCCGATCCGGCCTTTCATCATGTTGAACATGGTTATCTTGTCGAGATCCATAACCGCCCCGCTTGATCCATTCCTTCGCCGGCCGCATCCCAATGAACGCACACGCCGACACCACAGTATTCCTTAAATTATTTTAAGATTCCATGAATCACGACAGACCTGGAACGGCATTTCCCCCTTTCCTTTCTCAAAACCGCGCCTATATAGAGCGGGCTGTCCAGGGAGGAACCGATGCCGATTGTTGAAGTCAAAGACGCCGACGGAACGTTGATCCAGACCTACGAAATCCACGCGGATCTTTCCGGTGGCTATCTTACGCTGGAGGACCTGTTCGATTGGGCGAAACAAAACGCCATCGAAGACGCGCTCGTGACCCCGGAACAGGCCAAAACCCTGACGTTTTCCATACCGCGATAGGGCGCCCCCGGCGGCGCGCTTAAGAGGATGTTAAGCGACGCGTGACACTCTGGCGTTCGTGCACCCACCTCAAGGGAACGGACGTGAGCGATCGCAAACCCGCCATTGCCGGGAAGGACATCTTTTCGAAAGCCGAAAAGGCCGGCAAGGACGAACTGGCCGTGGCGCTGGACTACCTGCCCGGCCAGGACCACGCTCCGCGCGTGGTCGCCAAGGGCCAGGGCTGGCTGGCGCGTCAGATCGTCGAACTGGCCGAAGCCAACGGCATCGAGGTGCGCCAGGACGCGGATCTCGCGCAGATTCTGGCCCAGGTGGACGTGGACAGCGAAATTCCCATCGAGGCCTTCACCGTGGTGGCCGAGATCCTCTCCTACATTTACGAAAAGAACAAATCCTGGCCCGACGGACTGGGACCGAACGCCGGCGGCAAGACCGGCCGCCAAGGAACGCGATGACCAGGACCGACACGGCCGAGCGCGTGCTGCGCACCGAATTGGAAAAAACCGCAAACCTGATCTCCGGCGCGCGTCGCCTGATGGCCGAGGGTCGTCATGTGGATCTCACCGCGCTGGCCGAACGCATGCGCGCCATCGACGAGGCGGTCCGCGCGGCCCCTGCCGAGGTGGCGCGCAATTACGCCGAACACCTCGACGCCCTGATGGCGGCGCTGAACAGCCTGGAAGCCGACCTCGACGCCCAACATGCCGCCCTGAAGACCCATTACGGCCCGCTCAAACACCGCGAGGCCGTAGAAGCCTACGACCCCAAGCGCAAGGCTTGACCCCCGCAACCGCACCGGAACCCGCGAAGCACATGAACATGGATATGGAAAATTACATTCAGTTCATCCTCGCCCTGGCGTTCGTGCTGGGGCTGATCGGGCTGCTCGCCACCTTGGCGCGGCGCTGGGGATTGGGGGTTTCGACCCACGCCATGAGGCGGGGGGGGGAACGCCGTCTGGCGCTGGTGGAAATCCTGCCGCTCGACGCCAAGCGCCGCGCGGTGTTGATCCGACGCGACGACCTGGAGCATCTCGTGGTGCTGGGACCGGACTCGGCAACCGTGGTGGAAACCGCCATTCCGGTCCCTCCCGCCAAACCCGCGGGAGACGCTCCCGCCTTCGCCCAGGTCCTGGGCAAGACCAAAACCACGCCGCAAGAGGCGAGCCAGCCATGACACACCTTCCCCGCACCCGGGCCGCCATGCAATTCGTCCGGCCGTATCTGCGATCTCTTCTCAAACTGACGGCTTTTGCTCTGGGGCTCGCGGGCCTGTTCCTGTTCTCCCCGGACGCCCTGGCGCAAAGCCTGACGTTGGACATGGGGCCGGAAGCCGGCGCGTCGTCCACCGGCCGCGTGATCCAGCTGGTGCTGCTGCTGACCGTGCTGAGCCTCGCGCCCAGCATTCTGATCATGATGACGTCGTTCACCCGCATCGTGGTGGTGCTGGCGTTTTTGCGCATGGCGCTGGGCACCCAGCAGACGCCGCCCACCCAGGTTCTGATCTCGCTCGCGCTGTTCCTCACGCTGTTCATCATGATGCCCACCTTCGAGCGGGTCTACGACGATGCCGTCACGCCGCTGTTGGACGGTGCGATCACCGAAGCCCAGGCGATGGAGCGCGCCACGGCGCCGTTCGAGGACTTCATGATGCGCCACGTGCGCGAAAAGGATCTGGCGCTGTTCATCGAAATGGCGGGGATCGACGAGGAAGCCGCCGCCCAGGACATGCCCATGCGCGCATTGGTCCCCGCTTTCATGATTTCCGAACTGCGCCGCGCCTTTGAAATCGGGTTCCTGCTGTTCATTCCGTTCCTCATCATCGACATGGTGGTGGCATCGGTGCTGATGGCCATGGGCATGATGATGCTGCCGCCGGTGATGATCGCCATGCCGTTCAAGCTGATCTTTTTCGTGCTGGTGGACGGCTGGTATATGACGGTGGGTTCGCTGGTGCGCAGCTACGGCGGTGGCTAACTGGGCATCCCCCACAAACGCAAAAAAGCACGGGGCGGCCGAAGCCGCCCTAGATGGGGTTAGCATTGCCTTGTTTAGAAACGCGCCCCCCTGATTGCAAAAATTAATATAGTCACC
>JADGBG010000081.1 GCA_015231605.1 Alphaproteobacteria bacterium
TGGCGGCGTGAAAAAGTCCGCTGTCTTCAAAATCCGTCTCGGACATGCCATGAGAGCCGATCGAATGCGCCGCAGCCTTGAGTTCTTCTGCGTAGGCATCAATCCGATTTTTCGTGTCGGGACGAAGATCGCATTGGATGACTATGTGTTTCGGATGAACCACCGGAAATCCCCTTATCGTTGAATGGGTGAGTGGAGCATGTGAAACTCTAAATGTCGACAGGCGTACTATTCCGCGGCGGCCATGCCGACATTATCATGACTGTCGAGTATGGGGTTCACCAGATTATCGACGAGATGACGAACCACGGGAACGGCGACTCCGTCACCACAAAGGTGATAGGCGTCGTTATACCGATCAGGTAATTGGTAGCCGTCAGGCAGACCCATCAACCGCGCAGCTTCGCGCGCAGAGAGTAAGCGGCTCCGTAAACGGCCATTTTCGATCAGAAAGATGGATTGGCGTGATGAACCACCTCTCGGGGTGCGCAGGCAGCCCGAAATATCGTCAAAGCGGATCTCCACGCGTTGCTGGCCGTTGCGCGTGCGGCGGTAGGCGCCGCCGACCATTCGGGAATGATTGGCTTTGGTTTCCCGTATGGCGTCCTCTAGTTTTTCGAGGTTTCTCGGCGACATCAGGGAGATGAAATGGTTCGTGTCTCGCTGGTTACGCCAATCGCATCCCGTCGGTTCGTCTTCGATGATATCGATAAAGTTCGTGTTGCGCTTGGCCGGTATGGGCAATTTCCACCAAACCCAGTGGTCGCGAACCTTTCGGGGCATCCCATCGACGGCTTTCATCAGAGCCTTCGGATGCCATGTTGCACAAGGATCGCCCTGAACGCGAGTAGGTGTCGCGACATCACTGCGCACGCCAACGAAAAACAGACGGGGGCGGCTTTGGGGCACCCAGTGGCGCGCATCCATTACCATGGCTCCGAATGTATAGTCGGCATTGGCGAGCGCGGACCCGATGGCGTGAAAGTCCGCTCCTCCATTGCTGGTCAACGCGCCATAGACATTCTCCAAGACGATGACGCGTGGCGCGCGCCCTTCGTTGAGAAGAGACGTCATCAGTTTCCAAAATGGCCAAAAGGTTCCTGAGCGCGCGCCATTGAGTCCAACGTAAGAGCCTGCAAGGGATAAGTCCTGGCAAGGAAACGAAGCCCATGCGAGATCCGCGTGGCCAGGCAACTGTTTTGTGTCAAGGGTTGTGACATCCCCCACGAAAAGGTGCTCTCCGCCCCAATTGGCGGTATATGCGGCGGCTTTTTTGGGGTCTAGATCATTGGCGAAAAGGCAGCGCCAACCCGCGCCGATGCCGGCCCGCGCCATACCGCCTCCTGCAAAGAATTCGTAGAACCCTCTCATGCGTTCCATTCGTCCGCCATTATGTTCTTTGTATGTTCCGTTCGTCGCAGTGTGTCATATCGGACGAATCGTGTCCACCAATTGTACAAACGTACATGAATTTGATGGTCGCCGTCATTATGATCGCTTTTCATTGACATCCGCTCCTCCGATTCCCATAATTCCCGGCTTTCCGGGCGGCTTTGCCGCCCGGTCTTGTTTTTTTGCGTTTGGGTTGGACTAGAAAAGAAAGGAAACGTTCGTCATGTCCGCGTTGATGCCGACGTATGCGCCTGCGGATCTCGCTTTTGAAAAGGGCGAGGGGGTTTATCTGTACACGGCGGACGGACGACGATTCCTGGATTTCTGCGCGGGCATCGCGGTGAACGGCCTGGGCCATGCGCATCCGCATCTGGTGGACGCGCTCAAAACCCAGGCGGAAAAGCTGTGGCACGTGTCCAACCTGTACCGCATTCCCGGCCAGGAAAAGCTGGCGCAGCGTTTCGTTGACGCGTCGTTCGCGGACAAGGTGTTCTTCTGCAATTCCGGCGCCGAGGCGTTGGAAGGCAGCATCAAGATCGCGCGCAAGTATCAAAAGGACAACGGCAATCCCGGCCGTTACCGCGTGCTGGCGTGCGAGAACGCGTTCCACGGCCGCACGCTGGCGACCATCGCGGCGGGCGGTCAGGCGAAGTTCCTGGAAGGCTTCGAGCCCACCGTGGACGGCTTCGACCACGTGGCCTACGGCAACCTCAACGAAATGCGCGCCGCCGTCAACGACCAGACCGCCGCCATCCTGGTGGAGCCCATCCAGGGCGAAGGCGGCATCTACGGCGGCGGGACGGAGTACCTCCAGGGCCTGCGCCAGATCTGCGACGAATTCGGCATCCTGTTGATGTTCGACGAGGTGCAGTGCGGCATGGGCCGCACCGGCAAGCTGTTCGCCCACGAATGGGCGGGCGTGCGGCCCGACGTGGTCGCCACCGCCAAGGGCATCGGCGGCGGGTTCCCGCTGGGCGCGGTGTTGACCACCGACAAGGCGGCGGTGTTGGGCGTGGGCAACCACGGCACGACGTATGGCGGCAATCCGCTGGCCATGGCGGTCGGCGGCGCGGTGCTTGACGTGATCCTGGGCGACGGCTTCCTCGAACACGTGGTCGAGGTCGGCGAAACCCTGACCCAGGCGCTGAAGGGCCTGCAAAACGCGTTCCCGACCGTGTTCACCGAGGTGCGCGGCCAGGGCCTGATGCAGGGGCTGAAGCTGGTGGATCGCATCGTCAACCGTGACTTCAAGCGCGAGTTGGAGGCCGAAGGCCTGTTGGTCGCCCCCGCGGGCGCCAACGTGCTGCGCTTCCTGCCGCCGCTGATCATCGAGAACGAACACGTGGTGGAAGCCGCCGCGATTCTGGAAAAGGTCGCCAGCCGCCACGTCGGATAAGAGGAAAAGAAAGGAGAGCCCCATGACGGCTCCGAAGCATTTCCTGGACCTACATAAGCTGGACGCGCAAACGCTCCACGCCATCCTGGCGCTCGGCTCCGACATCAAGAGTGGGCGCAAGTCCGTGTCGCTGGCGGGAAAGACGCTGGCGCTGATCTTCGAGAAACCGTCGACGCGCACCCGCGTGTCGTTCGAAGTGGGCATGATGCAGCTGGGCGGCAACGTGGTGGTGATGGACGACAACGGCAGCCAGCTGGGCCGCGGCGAGACGGTGGCCGACACGGCCCGCGTGCTGTCGCGGTACGTCGACGCCATCATGATCCGCACCGACGACCCGGCCAAGCTGGACGAACTGGCGCGTCACGCCACGGTGCCGGTGATCAACGGCCTTACCGACGACAGCCACCCGTGCCAGCTGATGGCCGACGTGATGACGTACGAGGAGCATCGCGGCTCCATTCGCGGCAAGAAGGTGGCCTGGGTCGGCGACGGCAACAACATGGCCGCCAGCTTCGTCCACGCCGCCGGGCGTTTCGGCTTTTCCCTGGCGCTGGCGACGCCCGAGGAACTGGCGCTGGACGGCGCCGTGTTGCGCTGGGCCGAAAGCGAAGGGGTGGACGTCACCGTCACCCGCGACGCCGACGTGGCATGCGCCGGCGCGGATCTGGTGGTGACCGACACCTGGGTGTCCATGGGCGACAAGGATTCCGACCGCCGCCACGCGCTGCTCAAACCCTATCAGGTGGACGCGCGGCGGATGACGTTGGCCAACGCGGACGCGGTGTTCATGCACTGCCTGCCCGCGCACCGTGACGAGGAGGTTACGGCCGACGTCATCGACGGACCCCAGTCGGTCATCTGGGACGAGGCTGAAAACCGCCTGCACGCGCAGAAGGGCATTCTGGCTTGGTGCATGGGCTGACCGGCCGTGACAGAAACCATCGGAGCCCCCCGGAGCGACATCGACTTCGCCCAGACCTTCCAGATCGAAGGCCAGGACGTGCGTGGCCGCTTGGTGCGTCTGGGGCCGGCGCTGGATCAGGTGCTGACGGCCCACGGCTACCCCGACGTCGTGTCCAACATGCTGGCGGAGACCCTGGTGTTGGCCGCGACGCTGGCCAGCGCGCTCAAGTACGAGGGCATTTTCACCCTACAGACCCAATCCGACGGCCCCATATCCCTGTTGGTGGCCGACGTCACCAGCGACGGCGCGTTGCGCGGGTACGCGCGTTTCGATGCCGACCGGGTGGCCGAGGCCGAAACCCGGAACGGCGCGCCGGTGCCGCGTCTGTTGGGGCAGGGTCATTTGGCCTTCACCGTGGACCAGGGGGCGGACATGGACCGCTACCAGGGCGTCACCGAACTGGACGGGGCCACCTTGGCGGAATGCGCGCATCACTATTTCCGCAATTCCGAACAGCTCGACACGGCCATTTATATCGCGGCGCGCACCCGTCGCGCGCGCGGGGAAAAGTCCGTGGCCGGGGCGCTGATGGTGCAGCGCATGCCCCACGGCAAGTCCGTCGACCCAACGGACGCCGAGGACGCCTGGCGTCGCGCGGTGGCGATTCTCGCCAGCCTCACCGACGATGAACTTCTGGATTCGGGGCTGGACCACGACCAGCTGCTGTTCCGCCTGTACCACGAAGACGGGGTGCGCGCCCATGCGGCCCAGGCGTTGTTCCACCGTTGCCGGTGTTCGCGCGATAAGGTCGCCAACACCTTGAAATCCTTCCCGCGCGCCGAAATCATCGACCAGGACGGCCACGTCGGCGTGGTGTGCGAATTCTGCAAATCCGCCTACGCTTTCGCCCCGGACGAGCTCGACCGCTTGTTCGGCGCTACGGACGCTTGAAGTCCGCGCCAAGGCGCGGCAGAATATCCGCCATGATCAACCGCCGTCATTTCCTGCTGTCCGCCACGGCCATCGCCCTGGTCGGATGCGTCACGGACGAAACCTTGCCTCCGCCCCTGCCGGAGGTTGGCTTCGCCCATTTGCCCCCCGTGGCTTTGAATGTCTCGCGGCTGAACATCCGCAGCGAGTACCATGCGCCTTTGGCGCCGCCCAACGCGGAACACCGCTTTCCCACCCCGCCGGAACGGGCCATGATGGATTGGGCCCGCACGCGTCTCAACGCCGCCGGGTCGCCGCCCAACATGGCGGTCGCCGAGTTCGTGGTGGACGACGCGTCCGTCATCGAAACGCGGTTGGACAAGACCAAGGGCTTCAAGGGCCTGCTCAAGTACGAGCCGTCGGAACGCTATGACGCCACCATCGGCGCCACCCTGTCCGTCACCGGGGGCGGCGACGGCAGCGCGGGCCGGGTGCGGGTGACCGCGTCCCATTCCGTCGAGGTCAGCGAAAACGCCACCCTCGCCGAACGCGAACGGCAATGGTTCGACATGGTCGAGGCGCTGATGCGCAATTTCAACCTACAAATGGAACAGCAAATGGCGCTGCACCTGGGGCCGTGGCTGCTGCGCTGATCAACCGATCAGGTGGCTGAGCTGGGTTTCCCAGACGGTCGCGACGCCAAGCGCCATGGTGGCCACGCCGGTGGCCGCCTGGAGCGTGCGGTTGCCCCAGGTGAGGAAGCGCGCCGACAGCGCCAGCGGCACCGCGATGGCGAGGCTCAACGCCGCCATGCCGAGGATCGATCCCGAGCCGAACACCACCACGTAGAGCAGGCCGGATTCCCCCGTGGGGGCCGTGCTTGCGGCCAAAACCAACAACGCCGCGGAGCCGGCCATGCCGTGCATCATGCCGACCAGCAGGGCGCGCACGGGGAAGGCGCGGGCGTGGTCGTGATCATGGCGGGAACGGGCGTGTTCGCGCCGTTCGCCCGCGTGGCTGTGGGCGTGGAAGTGCATGCCCGCGTCGGCGTGGCGGTGGGCGTGAAAGTGCACCCTGTCGCGCCATAGACGATGCAGGACGTGGCCGCCAAGTCCCATCAACATGACGCCCACCGCGAATTCCAGCCACCCCGCCAGACTGTCGCCGATGGCGAGGCCGAGAATGACCGCCGCGCCCGCGAAAACTGACAGGGTCAAGGTGTGGCCCAATCCCCACACCGCGCCGCTCTGCACGATGCGCCGAACCGAGGTCTGGCGCGCCGCCATGCTGGACACCGCGGCGACGTGGTCGGCCTCCAGCGCGTGCTGCATGCCGATCAGAAAAGCGAGGGTGAAAAAGGACAGCATGGAAGGATTCCGGCGGAAAGGGATCTTCAACGAGGATGCGCCCTTCACCGGCCGGGCGCAAGGGGATTGTCGGCGTCAGCCCCGCCAGAAGGTGCGCGAGAACAGCACCAGGATGGTGAAGACTTCCAACCGGCCCAGCAGCATGCCGCCCGACATCAGCCACTTGGCCGCGTCGGGGAGCGGCTGGAAGGTGCCCGCCGGGCCGACGATGGGGCCCAGCCCCGGACCGACGTTGGAAATGGCGGTGGCCGCCGAGCTGACGGCGGTGACGTAGTCCAACCCCAGCATGCCCAGCCCCAACGCCAAAAGCGCATAGGACAAACCGAACACGAAGAAGAACGACAAAACGGAAATGATGACTTCGTCGGGGATTTTTTGGTGGTTGTAGTAGGGCATGAACACGCCGTGGGGCTGCAACAGGTGACGCACCTGGACCCGCGCGGCAGCATAGAGAATCTGGAAGCGGAACACCTTGATGCCGCAGGTGGTGGACCCCGCGCAGCCGCCGATGAACATGATGAAGAAGAACACCGGCACCGCGAAGCTGCCCCACAGCCCGTAGTCGTCGGTGGCGTAACCCGTGCCGGTCATGATCGACACCACGTTGAACGACGCATAGCGTAGCGCCTGAACCGGAGCCATGCCGGTGTCGTACCACAACAGCGCCGCCACCACGATCACGATGCCCCCCGCGATGGCGATGAAGCCGCGCACCTGTTCGTCTTCCCATAACTCCATGGGCTTGCCGCGGGCGGCCTGGAAGAACAGCAGGAACGGCATCGCCCCCATCACCATGCCCAAGGTGATGATGACGTCGATCTGCCAGCTGTCGAAATGCCCGACCGATCCGTCCGAGGTGGAAAAACCGCCGGTGGACAAGGTGGTCATGGCGTGGATCGTAGCCTCGAACGGCGTCATCCCCGCCCACCACAGCATCATCCCCCACGCCACGGTGAGGAACAGATAGATCAGCACCAGCGCCATGGAGATTTGCGCCGCGCGGGGCAGGACCTTTTCGCCGGTGTCGAACGCCTCGACCTTGAACATCTGCATGCCGCCGACGCCCATCATCGGCATGATGGCGATGGCCATGACCACGATGCCCAGACCGCCCAGCCATTGCAGAAGTCCCCGCCACATGAGAATCCCCGGCGGCGCGCCGTCCAGGCCGGTGATCACCGTGGACCCGGTGGTGGTGATGCCGGACATGGATTCGAAGAAGGCGTCGGTGAAGCTGAGATCCAATTCCGAAAACGTGAACGGCAGCGCCGCGAACAGGGTCAGCACCAGCCAGCTCAGGGTCGTCATGACGAAGGCTTGGCGCACGTTGAGGGTGATCCGTTCGGTGGAGTTGGTGAGCACCAGGGACACGCCGACGAAGACCGTCAATCCGGCCGAGACGGCGAACACCTGCCAGTCGGGATTGCCCTGTACCAGGTCGACCAGGGCGGGCAGGCACATCCCGAGGGCCAGCATGGACATCAGGATGCCCAGGATAAACATCACGGGGCGCAGATCCATCATGGGCGTGCGTTCAATTCCACCTCATGCGCGCGGGCCTCACGACGGCCCGTTCGTTCCAGGCACAATCATCCCCGCTTCGCGGTTCCGGTCAAGGGGAAAGAAGACGGCCCGTTACAGGGTGTCGATCTCCGTGTCGAGGTCGTGCACGGCCTGGGCGATGACATCCGCATCGCCATAGGCTGCGGCCAATACGGCCGCGCCTTGCATGATTCCGAGGAAGGCGCGGGCCCGGCGGCGGGCCTGATCGGGCTCAAGGCCCAAATCCACCATTTGTTCCGCCATCCAATTTTCGATCATGCGCAGCATTTCCGCCAATTGGTTTTTGTGCGAGGGGTGAGATTTTACCGTTTCCGCGACCAAGGTGCCCAGCGGGCAGCCATAGGCCACAAGGTCGTCGCGGCTGCGCTCGATCATGCGGCTGGTGCGGCGCAAACGCTCTTTGGGGTTTTCGATGGTATCGCGCCAATGATCCAGCTGAATTTTCAACCGGTCGCTTCGATCCTGGATTACGGCGGCCAGGAGGTCTTCCTTGGCTTTGAAATGGAAGTAGTAGTTGCCTTTGGGTATGCCGGATTCTCGGGCCAGATCGCTGAATGACGCCGCCTGAAAGCCACGCTGATAGAAGAGGCGGTTGGCTGCCCCTATGATTTTTGCGCGAATTTTCTGCCCTTTCGTGTTCATGGGGGCACTATTTGAGGAAATGCGCCGGGCGGCAAGCCTTAATGTGGCAAGTCGTCCGGGAGGGGGCGGACCATGCCCATCGGGCGGGGCTGGCGTTCGGCCATTTCCGCCATCTGGCGGGTGACGGCATCGCGCCAGTCCGTTCGCGGCACATAGCCCAGCACGGTGTATGCCTTTTCGTTGTTAACGTGGAAATCCCGAAGCAAGTGAATGATGGAGCGTGTAATGAACGGATTCCATGGTGTCAGGCGGGACACCCATTCCATAATGGCGGCGAATGCGTGCGCGAGTGGAAACGGCACGGAAAACCAGGGCTTGGGCAGTCCATACTGTTTGGCGAGAAAATTGATGACGTCTCGCGCCTGGGGAATATCCGGACCGACAATATTGTAGCCTTCATATCCAGACAGGCCTTCGGCGCCGACGGCACGGGAAATGGCGTATCCGATGTCTTCGCCCGCGATCAACGGCATGGGTGTGCGTCCGCCCGCCACCCACGGTACCAGATGGCTTTTGAGACGAGGCACAAGGATTGGCAACAGGCCCAGGGCGTAACGCTCGCCGACGAACAGTCCGAGGCGCAGGGAGACCATGGCGCAGCCGGGGCGGACACGGGTTCGCATGGCGTCTTCGATGGCCACGATGTTGTCCAGATGCGGCCAAAATCCGGGCGCGTGTCCCGGCGCATTGGCGTCAGCCGCCGCCGCGGGCGGGGCCGCCGCCGTGGTGCTGATCATGATGAAGCGCTTGATACCGGCGGCGACGGCGTCCTCCAGCAAGGCCAGGGATGGATCCCGAAACAGCCGGTTCGATTGCGATTTGTGACCGTAAAGGGAGCTCCAGGCGGCGGCGTGGACGATGGTGTCCGCACCCTCGACCAGGGTCTGGCGGTGGTTGGGGTCGCGCAGGTCTCCCTCGACCACCTCGCCGTCGAATTGTGGCGACAGACGTGACCCATCCCGGCACGCCGCCACCACATGATAATTCCTCTCCTGGGTCAGGGCCAGACAGGCATGGCTTCCGACGAAGCCCGCCGCTCCCGTCACGACGATTCTGCGCGGCCGAGCCGCATTCTTTTCCGACATCACGATCTCCTCTCTCTTCGGCAAAACCATTAAAATAAGACAGGCGTCTAACTAATATGTCAAGAAAAAGAAGGGTGAGGGACGCCGACCAAAGACATTCCCCGCCGGCCAAGGGGCGGCGGGGAAACGGGCAGGCTATACCTGATGGGGTGTCTTACGTCATTTCGTAAGCCGTGGCCGACGGATTGCCGACCATGGAGAGGAATTCGCGCCGGGTGCGGTCGTTTTCGCGGAACGCGCCCAGCATCTTGGACGTGACCATGGACACGCCGGGCTTATGCACGCCCCGGCACGTCATGCACTGGTGCGCGGCCTCGATCACCACGGCGACGCCGTCGGGTTGCAGGACATCGTTGATGGCGTTGGCGATCTGCGCGGTCATCTTTTCCTGGATTTGCAGGCGCTGGGCATACAATTCCACCACGCGGGCCAGCTTGGAAATACCCACCACGCGGCTTTTCGGCAGATACGCCACGTGGGCCTTGCCGATGATCGGGGCCATGTGGTGTTCGCAATGCGATTCGAACCGGATGTCCTTGAGCAGCACCATTTCGTCGTAGCCCTCGACCTCCTCGAAGGTGCGCTTGAGGATGTCCTCCGGGTCGGCGTTGTAGCCCTGGAAGTATTCCTCATAGGCGCGCACGACGCGGGCGGGCGTGTCCAGAAGCCCTTCGCGGTCGGGATCGTCGCCGGCCCATTGGATCAGGGTACGCACGGCCTTTTCGGCCTCCGCGCGGCTGGGGCGGTTGTGCTTTTGGTCTTCGACGACGCTGAGCGGCTTGCGGTTCGCCACGGCTGGGTATCCTCGTTCAGTTCGGTCGGCCGGGGCCGGATGATGGATATATGGGGGAGACGATCCGGAATTCAAGCCGGATCAGTGCAGCATCCTGGTGCGGTCCGGCTGGTCCAGGGAAAACGCCGGGATCGCCACCTCGAACGTGGCTCCGTTCTCGTCTTCCATGATGTAATGGCCCTGCATGAAGCCCGACGCCGTGCCCAGCGGCGTGCCGCTGGTGTATTCGAAGATTTCGTTGGGGCCGAGGCGAGGCTGTTCGCCGACCACGCCCGCGCCGGACACCTGCTGGACATGGCCCAGGGCGTCGGTGATGCGCCAATAGCGGCTTTTCAGCTTGACCGTGCCGTGACCCTGGTTGTGGATGGTCACGTGATAGGCCCAGACGAAGCGGTGCTCGTCCGGATCGGACTGATCGTCCAGAAATTCCGGCTCCACCGTGACGGTGATGGAGTGGGTGGTCTGGGCGTAGACGCCTTCGATGTATTCGGCGAGATGTTCCATGGCTGATGGCCTTTATTGTGCGGGTCCTTATATTATCTGGGGATTGGCGCCGAATTGTCCAGTCTTTCGCTTAAGCCGGTGTGCAGCTTGCTCCGCCCAGCACGCAGAACCTGGCGCAGTGGGGATGGTTCAGCGCCACCGGACCCAGGGCGTCGGCCAGGCGGGGGCCCAGGTCGAACTCCCGGCCGAACGGCAACAAGGTGCACGGAACCAGATGGGGGGCGGGGCGGCCCTTGCGCCAGACCACCATGCGCTGGGTGGCGCACATCTGGTCCTGGGGGCGCACGCCCACGATGTTCCAGCACGCCGTGGTAATTTCCGGCACGTCGATGCGTTCGTCCATTTCCGGAAACAGGATCAATTGGCCCGGATCAAACGCGTCGACATCCAGACCCCAGACGTCGAACAGGTCCCGGTAGCCTTGCCGCACGGCCGCCGGGTCTTCGCCCCAGCGCGTTCGTCCGGCAACCGAGAGGCGAAAGCCGCCGCCCGCCAGCCACTCCACCCCGCGCTGCACCAGGGTCCAGCTTCCGGGGCCGCGTTC
The DNA here is from genome assembly GCA_015231605.1 of Alphaproteobacteria bacterium. Taxonomy (GTDB): domain Bacteria; phylum Pseudomonadota; class Alphaproteobacteria; order Rhodospirillales; family Magnetovibrionaceae; genus JADGBG01. The sequence goes on from JADGBG010000081.1 coordinate 11,121, forward strand.
GTCCTCGTGCGGTTCCGGGGTGTAATGGTCGATGGACACACGCATCGTCAGCCGCTCGGTCCCATGCCTGGCGGCTAGATTTGAAAGGGCGTCGCGGCGCTGCCACAACGGCTGCATGGCGTTGGTCAGCACCAGGGCCTCGTGCCCGCGCGCCAGGACCGCGTCCAACATGGACGGGAACGCCTTGTTCATGAACGGCTCGCCGCCAGTGAAGCCGATGATCCTGGTTGCAAGGCCCAGATCGGCGATTTCGTCCAGGAAACCCGTCACCTGTTCCAACGTCAGGTAGACGAGCCGGTCGTTGCGCGGCCCCGACTTCATGAAGCAGTGCGCGCATTCGATGTTGCACAGCGTGCCGGTATTGAGCCACAGCGTTTCCAGGCCCACGAAATCCACGCTGGCGCGCACGTCACCCTTGGCCGTGGTCAGCGGATCGCGAAATTTTTCCGGGGCGAGGGGCGTGAAGGGGGCGTCCATGGCCGCATCCTAGCAGGCCCGTCGCGCCTTCTCAAACGAACTGGCGCACCCAGGCCACCAATTGCGCCGCCGGCATGGCGCCGGATTGGCGCGCCACCTCGCGCCCGCGCTTGAACACGATGAGGGTTGGGATGGAACGGATGGCGTACTGCTGGGCCAGCGCCCGTTCGGCCTCGGTATCGACCTTGGCGAAACGGGCTTGGGGTTCCAATTCCGCCGCCGCCTTGGCGAAGGCCGGGGCCATGCTCTTGCACGGGCCGCACCAGTCGGCCCAGAAATCCACCACCACCGGAATGTCGCTGGATGTGACGTGACGCTTGAAGGAGGCCTTGGTGAGCGCCACCGGCTTGCCCTTGAAGATCCGCTCGCCGCACACCCCGCACTTCGCGGCCTTGGCGGGCTTCGACTTAGGCAGACGGTTGGCGGTGTCGCAGTTCGGGCAGACGACTTGGTAGGTGTCGGACGCGTTGGACATGGGGGCCTCCTGGGTGTTTCTGGGGCGGAGATAGTCGGCTTTCACCCGTCCCGCAATCCCCTTGCCCCGTGGAACACGGTTCCGGGCAGTCGTCCTGTCGGGAATTGCGGTGGGTAATCCCTGTCACCGGAATCCCACCGGAAGCCATACCTTGCAAATGCGGCATGACGGCGCGGAACGCGAGTGAACTCTTTCCGTACTATTTTTTTTGAACCCCGTAGTCCGGCAGTGTCGTCCCGAAAATATACGGGCTTCCTTCCGCTTCGATGTCTTCGCAAACCAGGGAAACGTGTCCGGGTTGTTTCGCGTGCCTCTCGTCTTTGTGGAACTGGTCGTTATCATCCTTATACCAGTAGTCCAAATGAATGTTGTTGGTATGGATGCCCATGGTTCGAGCGATGGCGTCCATGGTGGCTCCGATCATTTTGTACCCGTTATGAAAATCGATGGGGGCCACGAGGATGGAGTGAAGGGGGGAGCCATAGCCCCCCCCTTCATAGTCCACCAAACCGGGCACGAAGATACGGGCCTCATTGTCAGGCAAGGCCCGGATGATCTCCCGATGAAACTCCCAGGACCAGTCCTCGTCTTCCATATTTTTAATTGGGCGGAAATGATCATCGCCATAGATTGGATAGCAAAAAGGTCGAAAGGGGATGGACGGCGTCTCCCAATAGAGCCGGTCTTGATAGTGATCAATGCCGATCAAGGCTGCCAGCCATGCCAGCCAAAGCACCGGATGGCCGATGCGCCGGAGTGTTTGGTAAATCCGTTTCATCCCCTTCCTCCTTACTCCTTGCTTCAATACGCCATGATCATCTTGGCTTATATGGTGTTACGTGCGGATCACCGAGTGTCCCATCCGATTTGATCGGGATTTCCACCCTGAAACCGCTCTGCCAATTTCCGCGCATCATGAAGCTGTCGGCCTTGCCCTGGCTTTCAAGATCGCGCATTTCATCGCGGAGTTACGGTGACAGTGCACCTAGCGGAGTTACGGTGACAGTGCACCTAACTATCTTTTGGTCAGAACATTCCAATGTCCGCCCTTGGCTAATAAGCGAAGTTTCAGCCAACATCTGACTATGGCAGCTTTTCTACGCTAACCGGAAGTCGAATGTCCGCTTTTTAGGGGCGGCAATTCCACATGAAACGTCGAAGAGCCAAAAAATGAACGGCGCGCCTTGTTTTTCGATGTCTTCGCCATTCCCGAAGAAAA
>JADGBG010000082.1:0-11317 GCA_015231605.1 Alphaproteobacteria bacterium
CACCCCCGAGGAAATCCGGCAAGCCTACCGCGACTACCGCGCCGGCCGGTTCGCGTAGGGTCGATGCGTGTGACGGCGGTCCTTGCCGGGCGCGCGGGAAGCTGATACCCATCAAGCCATGGCGAACGAATCGGACACTCCCGCCCGTCCCGGCGGATTTCGCGTCTCAAGTCTGTGGAGCTGGCTGCCCTGGCTGTCCGCGCCCCGCGGCGTGCGCGCCGAGGTGCCGGAAGTCTGGCCCGGCGACCCGGACGCGGGATCGCGCCTGTTGAACGGTCATTTCGCCCACGCCGGAGAAACCCATCGTCTCGACGTCGACAACCCCGTATTGCCGGAAACCGCTTCCGACGATTGGAGCCGCTGGTTCCATGGCCACGGCTGGCTCGAGGATCTGGGTGCGCTGGGCGGCGGCAAGGCCCCTTATTTCTCCCGCGCCTGGGTCAATCTGTGGATCGAACGGGAAGCCGAGTGGCCGGCGCTCGCCCACACGCCCGAGGTCACGGCGGAGCGCCTGATGAACTGGGTGCGGCACTGGACCTTCCTGGTCCGCGAGGACGCCGCCGGGCCGTTCGGCACCCTTTTGCGCCACACCGCGGGGCGCGACGCGCGCCGTCTGCTGGGAACCCTGCCGCTGCCCTCGACGGGCTTCGCGCGCCTGCACACGGCCGCCGGTCAGGCCTACGGCGCGTTCGCGCTGTTGGGGGGCGAAGGTCGCATGACGCGGACCCGGCGCCGCCTGGAAGAGGAGGTCGCCGCCCAGGTGCTGGGCGACGGCGGCCACGTGGAGCGCAATCCCGAACAGTTGGCGCGCGTGCTCAAGGATCTGTTGGAATTGAAAGCCATGTTCATCGCCACCACCGGCGAGGTTCCGGGCTTCGTGCAAAACGCCATCGACCGCAGCGCGCCGATGCTGCGCGCGCTGCGCCATCCCGACGGCGGCCTGGCGGTGTTCAACGGCGGCCTGGAAAGCGAGCCGGCCTGGTTGGACCAGATGCTGGCGCACACGGATTCCAAGGGTCTGGCCGTGGCGGGCGCGCCGCACACGCGGTTCCGCCGCCTGCAGGCCGGGGACGTGTGTCTGATCATGGACTGCGGGGAACCCGCCCCGGTGGGCCGCTCGCCGCACGCCGGCACGCTCAGCTTCGAACTCAGCATCGGCAAGCGTCGCATGATCGTCAACTGCGGGTCCCGGTCCGGGCACAGCGCCGGTTCCGACGCCATCTGGCGCACGGCGCTCGCGGGCACGGCGGCGCATTCGACGCTGACGGTCAACGACACCTCGTCGGCGGCCTTCGACGCCGAGGGGCGCATCCGCCGGGGCCCGGTGGACGTGCGCTGCGAACACCAGGAACAAGACGACGGCCAGGGCGTGATCGCCAGCCACGACGGCTATGCGACCGCCTTCGGTCTGACCCATCAGCGCACCGTCTATGTCGCGGCGCACGGATGCGACGTGCGCGGCGAGGACCGGCTGATCGGCACTGGCGGCGAATACTATACCGTGCGTTTCCATCTGCACCCGGACGTCAAGGCCTCGATGCTGGGCGATGCCCATGGGGTGCTGTTGCGCATCGGCGGTCGCGACGCCTGGCGGCTGCGCACGTCGTGCGACGAGGTCCGGCTGGAGGACAGCATCTACCTGGGCCGCGCCGGATCCGTTCGTAGAACGGAACAAATCGTCATGAAAGGTCCGTTGTCCGGCGCCGGCGCGGTGGTCAAGTGGGCGTTGACCCGGGAAGCGGGATAGGGGGCGTCCATGACCGTTACGCCGCCGAAGATGCTTAGCGTCGTCATCCCCTGCTACAACGAGGAACGCACCCTGGCCGACGTGGTGGCCCGGGTCGGAACCGCTGACACCGCCGGTTTGGCCTTGGAAATCCTTATCGTCGACGATTGTTCCACGGATGCATCGAAATCCGTCGCCAGGGACCTGGCCGCCGCCGACGGACGCGTCCGGGTTCTCTCCCATCCGGTTAACCAGGGCAAGGGCGCGGCGCTGCGCACCGGGTTCGCCGAGGCGCGCGGCGATCTGGTGATCGTGCAGGACGCGGACATGGAATACGACCCCGCCGACTTCGCCAAGCTGCTGGCCCCGATCCTGGAGGGCCGCGCCGACGTGGTGTACGGCTCGCGCTTTCTGGAGCGCGGCGCCACCGAGGCCCATTTCCTGATCCATGGCCTGGCAAACCGGTTCCTGACGGGATTGTCCAATCTTTTGAGCGGCTTGAAACTGACCGACATGGAAACCTGCTACAAGCTCGCGCCGCGCGCGCTGTTGCAACGGGTGACCATCACCGAAAACCGTTTTGGAATCGAACCGGAAATCACCGCCAAGCTGGCGCGTCTCAGGCCCCGCCCCCGGTTCGCCGAAGTGGCGGTGTCGTACCGTCACCGGTCCTACGCCGACGGCAAGAAGATCGGATGGAAGGACGGCGTGAGCGCCATCCGCTGCATTTTCAAGTTCAACCTTTGGGGCTGAGCAACCACACCCAGGGCGATCGGGTGCAGGTAAACACTCCGATGCCGCCGCCTGGACAGAGTCTTTTCAAGGGCCATTGAGGCCGCGCGGAGCGAGCCAAGGGCGCGGATGCGCCCGCCCGGCGCTTGAAGGGGCGAAACGTTAAGGACCCGATCGCCCTGTAAAAAAACCGCTGACCCGGCACGGGTTTGTGATAGGTTGCACACCGTTCCGCACATCCGGATTCTTTAAGGAAGCACCCCGATGGCGTCGATTGTGAAGACCCTGCTGCCCAACCGGCGCGCGACGGTCGCCTTCGTCCATGACACGGTGATGGCGGCGCTGTCGTTCGGCGCGGCCATGGGCCTGCGCACGGGCTTCGATTTCTCCGCCGAACAGGTGAATGTCCTGGTCCCCGGAACGATCCTGTTCACCGCCACCGCCATGGCGGCGTTTTTGGCCATGCGGCTGTACCGGGGCATCTGGCGCTACGCTTCGCTGGCCGACTTGACCGCGTTGGCCAAGGCGGTGACGGTCGTCATCGGCTTGTTCGCCCTGGAAATGTTCGTCGTCAACCGCCTGCACGGCATGCCCCGCTCGGTGCCGCTGATCAACTGGTTCGTGCTGCTGGCCATGTTGGGCGGACCGCGCTTCGTCTATCGCCTGATCCGCGACCGGCGGATCGATCTCACGCCGGGGGATGATTCGGCCAAGGTTCCGGTGTTGTTGGTCGGCGCCGGGGACGAGGCGGATCTGTTCGTGCGCGCGCTGAGGAAATCCGCCCACGCCGCCTACCGCCCCGTGGGCCTGCTGGCGGAACACGCGGGGCGCGTCGGCAGCGTGCTGCACGGCGTGCCGGTGCTGGGCACGGTGGGGGAATTGGAGACGGTGGTGGCCGGCCTGACCGGCGCCGATCGCCCGTCGCGCCTGGTGCTGACCAAGGACGACATCAAGGGCGCGAAGGTGCGCGATCTTTTGGACATGGCGCAGCGATTGGGCCTGACGCTGGCCCGCGTGCCGCGCCCGGACGACCTGAAGTCCGGCGTCATGGACGAGGTCAAAACCCGCCCCATCGCCATCGAGGATCTGTTGGGCCGTCCGCAACAGCCGCTCGACCGCGACGCCATGACCGCGCTGGTCAAGGGCAAGCGCGTGCTGATCACCGGCGCGGGCGGCTCCATCGGGTCCGAACTGGTGCGCCAAGTGGCCGCCATCGGCCCGGCCGAGGTGGTGCTGGTGGAAAACTCCGAATTCGCCCTCTATCAGATCGACCGCGAGGTTCTGGAAACCGCCCACGCCCTGCCGCGCCACGCGGTGATCGCCGACGTGCGCGACCGCGCGCGCATGGATCAGGTGTTCGCCCACTACAAACCCCAGTTGGTGTTCCACGCCGCCGCCCTGAAACACGTGCCGCTGGTCGAGGAGAACCCGTTCGAAGGCATCCTCACCAACGCCTGCGGCTCGCGCAACGTGGCCGACGCTTGCGTGGCGGCTGGGGTCGAAGTGATGGTGATGATCTCCACCGACAAGGCGGTCAACCCCACCAACATCATGGGCGCGACCAAGCGCATCGCGGAAAGCTACGTGCAGGCCCTCGACCTCGCGCGCGGCGAGGGCGAGGGCACGCGGTTCGTCACCGTGCGCTTCGGCAACGTCTTGGGGTCCACCGGTTCCGTGGTACCCCTGTTCCAGCGTCAATTGGCGGCGGGCGGGCCGATCACGGTGACGCATCCGGACATGACGCGGTATTTCATGACCATCCGCGAGGCGGTCGAGTTGGTGTTGCAGGCCTCGGCGCTCGGCGTCAGCGGTCACGCCACCGACGGCAAGCTGTTCGTGCTGGACATGGGCGAGCCGGTGAAGATCGTCGATCTGGCGCGCCAGATGATCCGTCTGGCGGGTCTGCGCCCCGGCCGCGCGCCCGAAGGCGACATCGAAATCCAGTTCACCGGCCCGCGTCCGGGAGAAAAACTTTACGAGGAAATCTTCCACGGAGCCGAACCGCCGGCGCCGACCCGCGCGCCGGGGGTGCTGCTGGCCTCGCCCCGCACCCGCGACGCCGACCCTGTGCGCAGCCATATCGACGCCTTGGAGCGCGCGGCGCGCGCCGAGGATCTGGACGCGCTGATGGTCCATATCGAAGCCCTGGTCCCCGAATACGCCCCGCCGGCCGACACAGGCCTCGCCTGATCCCGAAACCGAAAGCCCTGGCGAATTCCCGCCGGTGCTGGTATCTCTGTCCACGGTTTTTTTTCACGCTTCACCTGACCGGGGATCCGAGCCATGTCCGAACCCATCCGCCGCGCGCTTCTTTCCGTTTCCGACAAAACCGGCATCGTCGAATTCGGCCGTTTCCTGGCCGACCAGGGCGCCGAGATCCTGTCCACCGGCGGCACCGCCAAAATGCTGGCCGACGCGGGCGTGCCGGTGACCGAAGTGTCCGCACACACGGGCTTTCCGGAAATCATGGACGGCCGGGTGAAGACGCTGCAGCCCGCCATTCACGGCGGCCTTCTGGCGGTGCGCGACAACGCCGAGCACGTCAAGGCCATGCAGGACCACGGCATCGCCCCCATCGACCTGCTGTGCGTCAACCTCTATCCGTTCGAGGAAACCCTGGCCGGCGGCGCGGGCTACGACGACTGCATCGAAAACATCGACATCGGCGGCCCGGCCATGATCCGCGCGGCGGCCAAGAACCACGGCGACGTCACTGTGGTGGTCGAACCCGAGGACTACCGGCGCGTGATGGACGAAATGAAGGCGCACTCCGGCGCGACCACGCTGGACACCCGCAAGTTCCTGGCCCAGCGCGCCTACGCCCGCACGGCGGCCTACGACGCCGCGATCTCCACCTGGCTGGCGGGCGAGACGGAGCAGCAATGGCCCAAGCGCCTGGCGTTCGCGGGCGAACTGAAGCAGACCATGCGCTACGGCGAAAACCCGCACCAGGCGGCGGCGTTCTACGTCAACGGCGACCCGCGTCCCGGCGTCGCCAGCGCCACCCAGGTGCAGGGCAAGGAGCTCAGCTACAACAACCTCAACGACACCGACGCCGCGTTCGAGCTGGTGGCCGAGTTCGAGGACACCGCCTGCGCCATCATCAAGCACGCCAACCCGTGCGGCGTCGCGGTGGCCGGCACCCTGGCCGAGGCCTATCGCCGCGCCTACGTGTGCGACATGGAAAGCGCGTTCGGCGGCATCGTCGCGCTGAACCGCCCGCTCGACGAGGAAACGGCCATGGAGATCACCAAGATCTTCACCGAGGTCGTGATCGCGCCCGGCATCGACGAGGACGCGCTGAAGATCCTGGCCGGCAAGAAGAACCTGCGCGTGCTGACCACCGGCGCGATGCCTGACCCCAAGGCCGGCGGCCTGACGGTGAGGATGCTGGCCGGCGGACTTCTGGTTCAGGGCCGCGACAACGCCATTTTCGAAGACCTCAAGGTCGTCACCAAGAAGGCCCCGACGGACGAACAGCTGGCCGACATGCGCTTCGCCTACACGGTCGGCAAGCACATCAAATCCAACGCCATCGTGTATTGCAAGGACGGCCGCACCGTGGGCGTCGGCGCGGGCCAGATGAGCCGCGTCAATTCGTGCCGCATCGCCGCGTTCCGCGCCGAACAGGCCGCCAAGGCCCAGGGGCAGGACCAGAGCTGGGCGATCGGCTCGGTGGTGGCCTCCGACGCGTTCTTCCCGTTCGCCGACGGCCTGATGGAAGCCAGCGCGGCCGGGGCGGAAGCGGTCATCCAGCCGGGCGGATCGATCCGTGACGATGAAGTCATCGAAGCCGCCGACAAGGCCGGCATCGCCATGGTCTTCACCGGCATGCGCCATTTCCGCCACTAAGACGGTCCATGTCCATGCGGGCGTGGTCCGATCACGCCAAGGGTCTGGCGCTGGGACTCAGCGGAATTCTGGTGTTGACGCCGGATTCGCTGCTGGTGCGCCTGATCGTGGCGGACCAGTGGACCTTGTTGTTCTGGCGGGGCCTTTTGACGTTCATTTGCATGTCCGCGTTCGTCGGCGTGCGTGACGGCTGGGCGCTGCCGGCGCGGTTTGTCGCCTTGGGCCCGGCCAAGGGATTCGCGGCGGTGCTGTTCGCCGCCACGACGGTGCTGTTCGTCACCTCCATTCGCCACACCGCCGTCGCCAACACCTTGGTCATTCTCAGCGCCGCGCCGATCTTCGCCGCCGTGCTGTCCAGCCTGTTTTTGCGGGAACACGCGCCGCCCAGGACCTGGGCGGCCGCCGTGGCGGGGTTGGGATGCATCGTCCATATCGTCGGCGGGAGCCTGGACGGCGCGTCGCTGGTCGGCGATGGCGCGGCGGTTTTGCTGTCCCTGTCCCTGGCGGCGTACCTCGTCATTCTGCGTCACGCCCGCGCCGAAGACGTTTTCGTCGTCGTGGCGGCGAGCGGCCTGATCAACGCGCTGGTCGCCCTGCCGTTCGTCCCGACACTGGCGTTGAGCGCGAACGACTGGATCGCCATGGGCATTTTGGGCTGTGTGGTGCTGCCCGTGTCCTACGCCCTGTTGGGCGCCGCGCCCAAATATCTGCCCGCCCCCGAGGTGGGGTTGGTGTATCTGCTGGAAACGGTGTTGGGGCCGTACTGGGTGTGGCTGGTGCTGGACGAAGCCCCACCGGAACGCACGCTGGCGGGGGGCGCGGCCCTGATCATCGTCGTGGCGCTTCACGCGGCGGCGGGAACGCGCCGGCGACCGGCAGCCTGACGGTGATCGTGGTCCCTTGACCCTCGGTGCTTGCGGCGGTGATCTCGCCGCCGTGCATGTCCACGAAGTTCTTGCACACGCTCAACCCCAGGCCGGTGCCGGGTATGCCCTTGGCGGTGGCGGCGCGGTAGAACCGCTGAAACAGGCGCGCCATGTCACTGGCCGGGATGCCGATGCCCCGGTCCGTCACCGCGACCACCGCGAAATCCCCGTCCGTCCAGCCCTTGACGTCGATCCGCGACGCTTGCGGCGAATACTTGACCGCGTTGGACAGAATGTTGGTGAACGTCAGATCCAACAGATTCGCGTCGGCGACGATGCTGGGCGGCAAGGCCTGGATGTCCACGTGAATGTCGTGGTGGGGCGCGGCCTCCAGCTGCCGATCGCAGATGTCCGCCAACAAGGGGCCGAGGGCGCACGGCGCGGCCTCGATTGCGATCTTGTGCTCGTCCTCGCGGGCGGCGTAAAGGGTGGCGTCGATCAATCCGACCATGCGCCGCACCGCATGGCGCACCTTCCCGACGCGCGTTTCCACCTCGTCGGGGCTCAGAACCTCCTTGCGCCTGAGCAGGCGTTGCGCCGCGCCGTCGATGATGGACAGCGGCGTGCGGAATTCGTGGCTGACCAGCGAGATGAACTGTTGCTGCATGGTCGAATGGTCCTGCTCGCGCTTGAGGCTGATTTCCAGCCGCCGGGCCTGGTCTTCCAGTTCCCGGGTGCGCTCCGCCACCAGGGCCTCCAGATGTTCGCGATGACGCCTCAACTCGTCGTCGGCCAGTTTTTGTTCCGTCAGGTCGTGCGCGACGACCACCACGTCGCTCACCGAGCCGTCGGAACCGATCACCGGTTCGTATCGGGTCTTCATGAAGCGGCGCCCCCGCACGGGGGTGTCGATCCAGGACTGATCGACCACCGTCTCCCCGGCGAGCCCGCGCTCCAGGTTGGGCCGGGAGACGGTCTCGAAATACGCCTGTCCCAGAACCTCCCGCCCGGTGCGTCCGACGATTTCGTCCTTGCCCTTGCCGAATGCGTCGAGATAGGCGGGGCTGACGAAGCGATAGGCGTAATCCCGGTCCACCACCGACAGGAAGTCGGTGGTGTGGTCGATGATGGTCTGGTTGAGGCGCAGTTCCTCCTCGTTGCGCTTGCGCAGGATGGCGGTCGACAGCAAGTCCGCGACCGACGAGATGAACAGGTCCTCCTCGCCGCTGGTGTCGTGTCCGTCCGCCACATACAGATTCAACACGCCCAGAACCACGTCCCCGGCGCGAATCGGGGCGCAGTAATGGCCGTGCGGCTCCATGCCCGCATAGGAAATGTCGTGGCGATGATCGACATGGGCCACATGGATCACCGTCTCGCCCAACGCCGCCCGGCCGCACAGGCACTCGCCGGGCCGCAGGCTGGCGCAGGATTTCAACAGCGCCGGCGGCATGTCCACCTCGGCCGTCATGGTCAACAGCCCCGTCCGCCGATCGACCAGGTAGATGCTGCCCTTGGGGTGCAGCGCGCGGCCGTGGCGTTGCAGCAGCGTTTCCAGCGCGCCCTGCAACACGGCCCGCAGATCCCCGGCGCCGATGACGCGTTTGACGATGTTCGCCAAAATCTCCTGATCCGACGCCTGGTCACGGGCCCGCCGGGTTTCCTGGCGTTCGACCTCGAGCAGATTGAGCAGGCGCATGCGCGACAGGCTGAAGAACAAACCGACCAGGAAACCGGAGCATCCGCCGAACGAGAACGGCACGATGTAGCCGCGCGCCAGGTACGGGTCCGCGCCCACGGCGGATTTCTGGAAGAAGGCCAGCGTGCACAACGTCGCCGCGCCCAGGACGAAGCCCAGGACGCCCGCCGCCAAATGACGGATGATCCATCCTCCCGCTCGCGGTATGCCCGGCAGCCGTGCTCGCGCCATCTTCAAACGCCCTGGTCTCTTCGCTTCGGCGATGCGGGTCAACGGATCCGTTCACGCCTCGCCGACGAACCGCGCATGCGCCACCCCACGCGACCGTTGTAACGCAATATGCATATAACCGCTATAAGTTACAGTATTGCGGTCTTGAATTGTTGATATATTCCATACCGGCCGTGTCATTATCCCAACACGAACATTTTTTCCCGCGTAAATCCGCGCGCCGCCAGGGCGAAGATTCCGGCGGCGGCGGCCAGCGTGGTGACGGATGCGCCCAGGGCGGGAACAAGATCCACGCCCTGGCCCGCCACCAGCTTGGTGATCATCAGCAACTGCCCCAGCACCGGCACGGCGGCGTTGGCGGTGGTGAGGGTCAAGGGCGAGAAGATCATCACCATGCCGGGCAGCGCCGGGGCCAGCGGCAACAGTCCCAGGTAGATCTGCGCCTCCTTCATCGAGCGGGTGACAACGGCGATGGACATCTGCAACGCCACCGCGATGGCCATCAGCGGGATGGACAAAACGAAAATCCACGCGAACACGGTCCAGTCCGGCGGCTCCACCAGGCGCGCGGAGCCGGCCGCGGCCAATTCCATGAAACCCTTGAACGCGAACAGGTTCACCGCCGTGGTGACGGCGGTGAAGGCCAGCGTCGCCAACGCCTTGCCCGCCAGCAGCACCCCGCGTTCCACCGGGGCCAGCAACAAAGGTTCCAGCGAACCGCGCTCGCGTTCGCCCACCGTGGTGTCGACGGCCAGATGCACGCCGCCGAGGAAGATCATGAAGATCACCAGCGGCGGAACCATGTTGTAGAAGAACACCGCGATGTTGGCGTCCTGGGCCACGTTGACGTTGTTGAGCGTTACCGTCCGGGCGTAGTCGTCGGGCAGGCCGGCGGCGCGGGCGCGCGCGGCGGCCCTGTCCTCGTTGTACAGCCGCACCACCTCGGTGAGGCGCGCGGTGGCGCGCAGGTTGTCGACCCGTCCCAGGTTGGTGATGACGTCGGCTTCGAAGCGTTCCCGCCCTTGCGCGCTTTGGGGAATCACCAGCACCACCGGCGCGCGCCCGGCGCGCACCGCCTCGCGGGGATCGGGAGGGGCGGGCGTGGCGCGGATGTTGTGTTGGGCCAGGTGGGCCGCCAGCGCCGGGGCGTGCTCCAGCCCCACGGCGGGGACTTCGACGGCGCGGGCGCGCCAGTCGGCGCTCAGCGTCTTGCCCGCCAGCGCCAGCCCCCCCGCCACCAGCAGCGGCCCCAGCAACGGATAGATCAGCGCCAGCATCAGCGACCGCCGGTCGCGGGCGTGGTCGCGGGCCTCCTTGGCGAAAACCCAGAACAAACGCAACGCCCATCCGCTCATGACGCGCCCTCCCCGGCGTGGACGAGGGCGCGCACGAACGCTTCCTCCAGATCCGCGGCCCCCGTTTGCGCGCACAGCGCGTCCGGCGCGCCCGACGCCGCCACGCGCCCGCCGGCAACGATCACCAAATCGTCGCACAGCGCCGCCACCTCGCTCATGATGTGGCTGGAAATCAGGATGCAGTGACCCCGCGCCTTCATGTCCAGGATCAAATCCCGCACCGCGCGCGCGCTCATCACGTCGAGACCGTTGGTGGGTTCGTCCAAGATCAGGTTGTGCGGGCGGTGCACCAGCGCGCGGCCCAGCGCGACCTTCAATTCCTGGCCGCGCGAGAAGCCCCGCGCCGGGCGGTCGGCGAAGTCCGCCATGCCGAGACGATCCACCAGGTCGTCGATGTCGGCCTCCAGCGCCCGGCCGCCCGATCCGTGCAACCGCCCGAAATAGCGGATGTGTTCGCGCGCGGTGAGGCGCGGATACAGCCCCCGCACGTCCGGCAGCACGCCCAGGCGGCGCTGCGCCGCCATGCGCGACGCGGACACGTCGACGCCATCGACCTCCGCCCGGCCGCCGTCCGGCGCGAGCAGGCCATAGACGATGCGGAACGCGGTGGTCTTGCCCGCGCCGTTGGGCCCGATCAAGCCCGTGACGCGCCCGTCCCCCGCCGTCAGGGACACGTCCTCCAGCGCGCGCACGGACCCGAATCGTTTCATCAGGCGTTCCATCACGATCATGGACCAAGCCTACCATCACGGCGGCAAAACGCAAAACTGGCACGGCGCTTGCTGTAAATTCAGGAAACGGATTTTCTTTGCAGTTTGCAAATCGGGGGTGGACATGGGGCGCATTCTGATCGTCG
>JADGBG010000082.1:11327-12796 GCA_015231605.1 Alphaproteobacteria bacterium
CCGGACATCCAGAATTTGCTGGCGGAACATCTGCGCGCGGGCGGACACACCGTCATGACCGCGGACGACGGGGCCCACGCCGTCGGCGTGGCGATGCGCCGCCAGCCGGACCTGATCTTGCTGGACATCGACATGCCGGTGCTGGACGGCCGGGGCGCGATGACGGTTTTCAAGAAAGATCCCCTCATGGCGCACATCCCCGTGGTGGTCATCACCGCCCACGGCGATCCGGAGTCCCGCGCCGCCATGGAAAGGGCCGGCTGCGACTCGTTCATGACGAAGCCTTTCGACATGACGGCGCTCGACGCCGTCGTCAACAAGACCTTGGACGCCGCCGCGGCCTGAGCCGCGGCCGTCCAGACGAGACCACTCTCGTCCGGGTTTCGACCCGGATGGACCTCGGGGACCCGGAGCTCACCGCTCCGGGCCCCCTTTTTTTGCAAAATGCAAAGCGCTTTGAAGGGCCGTCAATACCCGGTTATGCGGCCGGGGCCGGGCGCGGATCCTTCAGCCCCCACAGCATCGCTCCACCCACCACGAAAAATGCCAAAATGGTCGCCATTCCGGCGCGCTGGCTGTCCCACGCCACGGCGGCCCAACCGAGCGCCAGGGGACCGACGAACGCGGTGGCCTTGCCCGACAGCGCATACAGGCCGAACATTTCCGTTTCCACACCCTTGGGCGCGAGATGCGCCATGAAGGTGCGGCTTGCGGCCTGGGCCGGACCGACGAACAGGCCCATCGGCGTCGCCAACGCCCAGAACGCGATCTTGCCTTCGGCCACGAGCAGCGCCGCGCCCAGCAGAAACAGTCCCGCCAAGGCGATCAGGATCGTGAGCCTGGGGCCGAAGCGGTCGTCCACCCAGCCGAACCCCGCCGCCCCCAGTCCGGCGGTGACGTTGATGGCGATGCCGAACGCGATGATTTCCGTGAAGTCCATGCCGAAGGTCCCGGCCGCGTAGATGCCGCCGAAGGCGAACAGGGTGTTGAGGCCGTCGGTGTAGATCATGCGCGCCAGCAAGAAGCGCAGGGCGGCGCGGTGTTCGCGCAGATGCTTGAGCGTGGCCCACAACGTGACCAGCCCCTCGACCACGGCGCGGCCGAAAGGCCGCGGGGCGGCGGAGGAATCCGGCGTCCACACGAACACGGGCAGCGCGAACGCCGCCATCCACAGCGCCGTCAGCACGGCGGTGGCGCGGATGTTCTCGCCTCCGGCCTTGGTCAGACCGAACCACGGCTGGTCGGGCAACGCGAAACCAATGAGCGCCACCGCAAGACACGACAGCCCACCGGCGTACCCCAAACCCCAGGCCCAACCGGATAGCCGTCCCATGCGCCCGGGCGTGGTCAGGCCCGGCAGCATGGCGTTGTAGAACACCACCGCCATCTCGAAACCGAAGTTGGCCAGCGCCACCCCCGCCAGGGCGAACAGCGCCCACGCCGGGTCCGGCTTGACGAACCACAGCGCC
>JADGBG010000083.1 GCA_015231605.1 Alphaproteobacteria bacterium
GCCCGCGACCAGGGTCTCGAACGCGCGTTCGAATTCCCCGTCGAAATGGCTGACATCGGTGGACGTGCCCCCCATGTCGAAGCCGATCACCTTATCAAAGCCCGCCGCCTGGGCCGTCTTCGCCATGCCCACCACGCCGCCCGCCGGTCCGGACAGGATCGAATCCTTGCCCTGGAACAGCCCCGCGTCGGTCAGCCCGCCGTTGGATTGCATGAACATCAGCCGCGTGCCCCGCACCCGCCCCGCCACCCGGTCGACGTACCGGCGCAGGATCGGCGACAGATATGCGTCCACCACCGTGGTGTCGGCGCGCGAAACCAGTTTCATCAACGGGCTGGTCTCATGGCTGGTGGAAACCTGCTCGAAGCCCACCCGCCGGGCGATGCCGGCGGCGCGCTTTTCGTGATCGGGGAAGCGATAGCCATGCAAAAACACAATGGCGCAGGACCGCACGCCCGCGTCGAACGCGGCCTTCAGGTCCGCTTCCAAGACGGCTTCGTCCAATGCCTCCAATACCGCGCCGTGGGCGGTGACGCGCTCATGGGCCTCGATCACCCGTTCGTGGAGCAGCTCCGGCAACCGGATGGCGCGAACGAACAGATCGGGGCGATTCTGATAACCGATGCGCGACGCGTCGGCGAAGCCCCGCGTGGTGACCAGAACGGTGCGTTCGCCCTTGCGTTCCAACAGCGCGTTGGTGGCGACCGTGGTGCCCATCTTGACGTGTTCGACGAGGGACCCGGGTATCTCTTCGCCCCGCCCCACGCCCATCAGGCGGCGGATGCCCTCGACCGCGGCGTCCTCGTACTGCTCGGGGTTTTCCGACAACAGCTTCAACGTCGCCACGGATCCGTCGGGCCGGCGCGCCGCCACGTCGGTGAAGGTGCCGCCCCGATCGATCCAAAACTGCCAGCGCGCGTCGTCGGTCATGCCGTTCAACGGATCGGCGGCGGGTACAACAGACCACCGTCGCGCCACAGACGGTTCAATCCCCGGCTCATCTTGAAAGGCGATCCCTCGCCCACGTTGCGATCGAAGATTTCGCCGTAATTGCCGACGGCCTTGATGACGCGGTACGCCCATTCGTCATCCAGGCCGAAGCCCCGGCCGATTCCCGGTTCGCCGCCCAGCAGACGGCGCACTTCGGGATCCTTGGCGTTCGCCTTCATGTCATCGACGTTGGCGCGGGTGACGCCCAATTCCTCGGCGGCGACGGTGGCGAGAACGGTCCAGGCGACGAAGTCGCGCCAGCGCGGATCGTCGCCGCGCACCGCCGGGGACAGGGGCTCCTTGCTGATCACCTCGGGGAAGACCACGAAGTCCTTCGAACCCTCCAGACGCCCGGCATGCACCGCGACCAGCGCCGTGCGGTCATGCACCACCATCTGGCAGCGCCCGCCGAAAAAGGCCGCCCACATGCCGTCCATGGTCTGGATCGGCACCACGGTCCAATCGACGCGGTTGCGCGCCATGAAATCCAGGAGGTTGGTCAATGCCGTCGACGTGGTTTCGATGGCGCAGACCTGAACGCCGCTCAGCGTCTTGGCGTCTTCCAGGGTTTTCGCCCCCAAATGGGCATAAGAGATGAAGCCCTGGCCGTCATAAAGATAGACCGCAGGGAAATCCAGGTTCTGCCCCACGTCGCGCTCGAACGTCCAGGTCGACCCGGCGTGCAGGACGTCGATGGTCCGGCCTTCGAGCGCATCCAGCCAATAGTCGCCGACCAGCACCGCATCGGGGTTTTTGAAAATGGCGGCAGCGCCGGCGCGGCAGAAGTCGACGAAGAATCCGCTCCAGCCTCCGTCGGGATTGGTGTTGGAAAACCCCGGCATGCGGTCGGTGACGCCGCAGGTCAGGTAGCCGCGTTCGCGCACGGCGTCCAGCGTCGGCGAGACTTCGGCCCCGGCCGCGGACGCCCAGGCACCCCACATCAGCATCGCCATCAGGAATCGTTTCACGTCCACCTCCCGTCCCGGATACTCGTCCGGGGACGATCCGTTTGCTTTCTCGCCTCACCCAAGTGATACTATCCCCGCCGCTCGATCATCAAGGACCAATGCGCATGGACGCCCCCGAAACGCGGACCGATGACGGCGCCGCCCCCGGCGAAGCGCCGCTGATCGTCAAGACCCAGTCGGCGATTTCCACCAAGCTTTTCCTCGCGCTCGGCTTCATCACCATCACCGCCATCGTCGCGGGGGTGTCGTCGATTGTGGCACTGAACGCATTCCAGGACAATTTCGACCGGTTGATTTCCGGCGCGGTGCCGATGCTCAACGACACCGCCGACGTGCGCCAACTTTCCACCAGCGTCGCCGGGCGCGGGGCGAACCTGATCGTTTCCCCCAACACCTGGACCCGCGTCAACCTGATCGCCCAGATCGAAGACGATTCCGCGTGGATGGAAGAGGTGCTCGACCGCATTTCCCTGCAAAACCTGTCGGAGGACAAAAAGGTCCGGCTGCTGGATCTCAAGAGGCGGCTGGTCGAAACGTACAACACGCTCAACGGGCTCACCGAAAGCCGCATCGCGAACACCGCGCGGCTCGACGACGTCATGGGCCGAACCCAGAAGTTGCAGGAAGATCTGGTGTCCGTCCATTCGGCCACGGTCGCCGCCGATGACGCCGGCGCGGGGACCGGTCCGCTCGAACAGTGGATCCATTCCGCCCATGCGCTGGCCTTTGAATTGATGTCGGCGGTGCGCGCGACCCATCCCGTGCCCCTGACGCGCACGGAACGCAAGGTCCGCGACCGGATCGAAGAGCTGGCCACCCTGCGCGCCGGCCTGCCCGCGGGGACGGATTTCGACGCCCAGGACATGCTGCGGCGCCTGAGCGATCTCGGCATCGGCGAGGCCGGCCTGTTCGCTCTCAAACGCGCCAACCTCGACACGGAATACAAGATCGAGGCCGCGTTGCGCCAAGCCCACACCCTGGCCGAACATTTCATCGTCGTTTCCGACCTCGCCACCCAGGAGGTGCGCAAGTCCATCGCCGAAACCAATGCCCGGACCAGCCGCGAGATGTCCATCACGCTCCAGGCCATGATCGGTTTCATCGGCGTTTCGGCTTTGGTGGCGGCGGCGACGTTCTTTTATGTGAGCCGCACGGTGCTGCATCGGCTGGTGACGTTGCGCCGTTCGATGCTGGCGCACGCCCTGGGCGCGCCGCACGCCATCGACATGTCCGGCAACGACGAAATCACGGACATGGCCCAGGCGTTGCGCTATCTGGTCGACGCGCTCAACCTCCGCGAAGCCAGACTGGTCGAAGCCAAGGAGGTGGCGGAAAAGGCCTCGGTCGCGAAAACCCGCTTCCTGGCCGCCGCCAGTCACGACCTGCGTCAACCGTTGCAGGCCTTGAACCTGTTCGTCTACGCCCTGGAAAGCAAGGAACAGGACGAAGAGAAGCGCGAAATCATCCAGCTCATCCGCAGTTCCCTGGAATCGCTGAAGGAGCTGCTCAACACCCTGCTCGACATCTCCAAGCTGGAGGCCGGGGTGGTGCAACCGAACATGGGCGAGGTGGCCGCGGGAGCGTTGATCCAGCGCATCAAGGGCGAGCTCAACGCCGTGGCCTGGGCCAAGGATCTGGAGTTGCGCACGGTCGAGTGCTCGGCCAGCGTGCTGTCGGACGCGTCGCTGCTCGGCACGGTGCTGCGCAATCTCGTCGACAACGCCATCAAGTATACCGAGCGGGGCGGCGTGTTGGTGGGCTGCCGAAGACGCGGGGACAAATTGCGGTTCGAGGTATGGGACACCGGACCCGGTATCGCGCAGGATCAGCAGGAGCTGATCTTCCAGGATTTCTACCAGATCGACAACGAGGCCCGCCGCCGCACCCAGGGTCTGGGATTGGGGTTGTCGATCGTGCGGCGCATGACCACGATCCTGGGCTGCGATTTGGGCTGCCGGTCCCGGGAAGGGCAGGGCGCCGTGTTCTGGGTCGAAGCCCCCCTGCTTGCGCCGCAATCCCCCGCGCCCGCGTCCGCCCCGTCCCGAACCCTGGAACACGGCGGCGGCCACATCGCCATCATCGACGACGACGAACAGGTGCTGGCGGGTCTCAAGTCCCTGTTGGAGAACGCGGGCTACACCATCCAAGCGCTCACCTCCGCAAAGCCGGGATATTTGCGCACCGCCCTGTCCGAATGCCGGACCATGCCGGAAATGGTGGTGGCGGATTACCGGTTGGATGGCACGCTGACCGGAGGAGACGCGATCCGCAGCATCCGCGATATCCTGGGCGCCGACGTCCCGGCGATCATCATCACCGGCGACACCGCCCCCGAACGCCTGCGCGAAGCCAAGCAAAGCGGCTTCCCCATCCTGCACAAGCCGGTGAATCCCGAGGAGCTGATGGCCCTGATCCACCGCGGCCTGCGCGCCACGGACGGCGTCTAGAACTTTACGATTTCAAGAGATTGGCGCGGGGGATGAGGCCCAGGCGCATGGCGGAATAGGCGGCCTCGGTGCGGTTGGCGGCGTTCATCGTATTGATGATGGCCGAAATATGCACCCGCACGGTGTTTTCCGAAATGCCCAAGGCGCGGGCGATTTCCTTGTTGGAGTTGCCTTGCGCCATCAAGCGCAGCACTTCCAGCTGACGCTGGGTCAGGCTGGGGGCGTCGTCCCCGCCGTCGCCGCGCGCCACGTCGCCGTATCCGGGAGGCAGACAGATGCCGCCCGACAGCACGAGGCGGAGTGAATTCTGCATCACGTCGCCGCTGGCGGACTTGGGAATGTAACCGCGCGCCCCCATGTCCAGGGCGCGGGTGATCATGGGACGGTCGTCCATGGCGGACAGGATGACCACCGGCAACTTGGGATTGCTGGCATTGATGTCGACCATGGCGTCCAGGCCGCTGCCGTCGGGCAGGTCCAGATCCATCAGCACCAGGTCCAGGTCCGGGGTGGCTTTCGCCAGTTCGACCCCCTCGTTGGCGCCGCCGGCTTCGAACAGCACGATCCCCGGTTCCATTTCCTTGAGAACCAGGGCCAAGCCCGTGCGAACCAGTTTATGGTCGTCGACCAACAGGATTTTCATGTCTTGACTCCGGTCTTATTCCGGCGCTTCACGGAATGCCCCATGCATGAGCGCGTTCTAAAGACCATGAAATGCTTCCAACTTGAATAATGCATCCAGATTAGCGGCATCGTCTGGACGGGGAATTTACCATGAACGCCAGAAGGATAGAATGCTCTTGTGTGTGATCATTGGTTTGCGTCCCCATTCGCGGACCAATGGATTCTCCGTTTAGGAGAGCAAGGGGTCAATACCTCTCGCCGGTGAGGGCTTCCCTCACCGGCATTTTTTTGGGCCTTCAGTTGATGAGTCGTTCGATGTGCATGCGCCGTCCCGCGTGGCGGTCCAGCAGCGCCTGGGCCAAAAGCCCCGCGTTGCCCCGGATGCGCGGCGGCGGCGGATTGCCCAGAAGACGTTTCAGAGACCGCAGTTCAGCCCTGCCGGGGTGGTGTCCCGCGTCCCGCAGCGCGCGGATCATGGTGTCCTCACGGACCGCTTCCCCGCCGTCCCTGAGCGCCTGCGCACAGGCGAACCAGACGCGGTAGGCCGGCAGCGTGAAATGATCCGCCGACAGCGGGCTGGCGGGCTCAAGACCGTGCAGGACCGACCAGATCACGGCCTTTTCGGGGGAAAGCGCGTTGCACATGGACACCACTTGGGGTTTGTTGGGGCGGTCTTCAAGGACCACCGCCTATTTCACCACTTTGACCACCGCGCCGGGAATCAGCGGGTCGTCGGGGCCGATGCCGTTCAGCGCCTCGAACCATTCCTTGTGGTATTTTTTCACCGCGAGCGAATTGGCGAGATCGTCGAAAGTGACTCCCGCGCCGACGTTGACGACGCGGATGTGCTTGCCCTGGGCGGCGGTTTTTTCGGCCGCCGACGGCCGGTCGAAGCTGTAGGTGGTGCGGCGCAGCGCGGTGTTCAGTTTGTCCGCGTCGCTGACGCGGGTAACGAACTGTAGTTGCCAGTAGTAGCGTTTGTCGCGGCCCTCGATCAAAATCCGGCGCACGTCGACCTTGGCGTTGTTCAGCGTCGCGGTGGCCGTGCCGGTCACCGCCCGCATGCCGTTGATGTCCAGCCAGTCGATGTTGGACAACGGCATTTCGCGGCTCCATTCATAGGTCAGGTATTCCTTCATGCCGCCGGCTTCGTCCACCGCCGTCTTGGTTTCGTGGGCGAACTTGATGTTGTTGCCGTTCTTGTCCTTTGCCTGGACCAGGGTCGGCAGGTTTTCCAGGGTGTAGCCTTCCGGAACCTCGAAGCGGATGTCCAGCGGCACGTGCACGAACGTCTGGCCCAGGATCACACCCTGTTCGGGATCTTCGCCAAACGTAACGCCGTCCACCACCTTGAGAAACTCGGCCGCGCCCCGCGTGGTCCCTTGGTGACCGTTTTTCGACGCCAGCTTGATGGCCTGCTGGATACGGTCGGCGGTGCGCGGGTGGGTGGCCAGCATGTTGTGCTGTTCCGACGCCCCGTCCTGGCCGCGCTCCAAATCCTCGATGTGCTGGTGCACGCGCAGCTTCTCGAAGAAGGTGGCCATGGCGTCGGGGTTGTAGCCCGCCCGCGTCATGTACCGCACGCCCAGTTCGTCAGCCTGCAATTCCTGATCGCGGGAATAGCTTTTCAGGGCCAGGTTCGCGCCCACCGACGCGACGTTGCCCGCGCCCGCGATGCCCGCCGCCTCGCCCAATACGCCCAGGACCTGAAGCCCGATGTTGGTGGCGACGGCGGCGCTGTAGCGCTGCGCGGAATGGCGCGCGGTGACGTGTCCGATTTCGTGGCTGAGCACGCCGGCGATCTCGGCCTCGTCGCTGACCATCACCAACAGGCCGCGCGTGACGTAGACGTAGCCGCCCGGCAGCGCGAACGCGTTCACCATCTCGTCGTTGAGCACCGTGAAGGTCCAGGGCAGGTCCGGCATCTCGCTATGGCTGGCGAGCTTACGGCCCAGATCGCGGATATAGACCTTCATGGCCTCGTGGTCGTACGCGCCGCCGAACTGCTGGACCATCTTGGGATGTTCCTGCTTGCCGACGCGGCGTTCCTCGTCGGGCGACATGAAGGCGGTGAAGCTCTGTTCCCCGGTGGCGGGGTTGGTGGAGCAGCCGACGTTCAGGGCGATCGTGGCGAGCAGGCCGCCGACGGCGGCAATGCGGCGAAGACGGGATGCGTGTGGTGTCATCATGGGCGAACTTTACTCCCACTCACCCCGGACCGTCCAGAACCTCCAACCGTTCGGGGTGATCCAGCTCGATCAGCGGGCCGTTCTTCGACTTGACCCAGCCGCGCACGCGCACCCGCTTGCCCTTGAGCGTCATCGGATCCACGCCCGCGTCCCGGAACCGGGGCTCGTCGCGCGCGTCCACCTGGATGGTGAAGTCGGTGCGCCAGTTGGCCCCGAAATTCAGATAGAGGGTCTTCTTCACCCGCGCCACGTCGATGACGCGCCCTTCCACCAGCTGGAACCCGCCCACGTCGTGACGGACGTTGTCCGGGGTGCGTATGGCATAATGCGGCAGCCCCCAGATGCCCAGCCGGTCGGCGCGCGCCTGGCGTTCCAAGGCCAACATCTCCGACCCCAACGCCCGGTTGTCGGGAAAGGTGTAGACCCTGGCCAGACCGCGTTCCAGCATGCGGCCTTGCAGCCACGCGCCGCCGTCGACTTCCAGCACATGCGCCAGCACCCGCCCATGGCGGTCCTGGGGCGTGGGGGCGAGGCGCAGTTCCACCGTCCTGCCCAACGCCAGGGCTTCGAGTTCGGCCTTGGCTTCCTCGCCCAACGGCCACGGCCGGAATCCCGGACGGCCCAGCGGAAGCTTCGGAGCCTGAATGCCCACCAGGCGCACCTGGCGGCCGTCGTCCAACGCCACCGTGTCACCGTCCACGACCTCGACCACCCGCGCCCGTCCGCCGTCCGGCAGATCGCCGGGCCCGCCGGCCATCGCCGGAACCGCCGCCACGATCAGCAGCACCACTCGGAACAGCGCGCGCATAAACCAACCTTTCGGCCTGGAACGTCCGCCCTTATAATCGTCATGTCGACCCAGCCTGGCAACGGAGAAACCGCACCGATGATCCACGGACCGGACACCGGCCTCTATCCGGCCCGCGATCCCTACACGACGGGGCGGCTCGCGCTCGACGGCGGGCACGAGATGCACTTCGAGCAGTCCGGCAACCCGAACGGCCTGCCCGTGCTGTACCTGCACGGCGGACCCGGCGCGGGCTCCACGCCCCAGCAGCGCGCCTATTTCAATCCCGAAACCTTCCGCATCGTGATGTTCGACCAGCGCGGATCGGGCCGATCCACCCCATACGGCGAGACGCACGCCAACACCACCCGCGACCTGGTGGCGGACATCGAGCGTCTGCGCCTTCATCTGGGCGTTGACCGCTGGCTGGTCGCCGGGGGATCGTGGGGGGCGACGCTGGCGCTGGCCTATGGGGTTGAGCATCCGGGGGCGTGCCTCGGGTTCATCCTGCGCGGCGTGTTCCTCGCCACCCGGGCCGAGGTCGACTGGTTTCTCGCCGGCATGCGCCAGTTTTTTCCCGAAGCCCACGCCACCTTCGCCGCCCACGTGGCGGAGCCCAACGCCCGGCTCGGCCCGCGCGAAATCCTGGACGCATACGCCAAGCTGCTGTTCGATCCCGATCCGGAACGCCACATGCCCGCCGCGCGGGCCTGGGCGCGGTATGAAAGCGCGTGTTCGACCCTGATCCCCGGCACGTCGTCGGCCAAGGGTCGGGCGTTCGACCATTACGCCCTATCGCTGGCGCGGCTGGAGGCCCATTACTTCCTCAACGAGATGTTCCTCGGCGAAGACGAACTGATGGCGAAACTCGGCGCCATCCGCGCCCTGCCCGCCGTCATCGTGCAGGGGCGCTACGACGTGGTGTGCCCGATCGCCAGCGCGCACCGATTGCACCTGGCGTGGCCGAATTCGGAGCTGGTGACCGTGCCGGACGCCGGCCACTCGGGGATGGAGCCCGGCATCGCGCGCGCCATTCGCCACGCCGCCGACGTCCTCGCCCGCGACCTGTCCGCGCAACACCGTTGATTTCCAACCCTCAATCCCTTTAAATGCGGGGTCCGAACAGGAGGGACCTTCCGTCATGCGCACCGCGACCGTCATTTCCGCCATCGCCACCACCGCAACCCTGGCCGCCGGCCTTTTCGCCGCCGTCCCGGCGCACGCGGACGATCCTGCGTTCCTTTCGTTCGGCGTGGGCGCCTACGACTTCAACCGCAAAAAGGACCCCGGCGTCGAAGCCCGCCTGGAATACCGCCACGACGAAAAGTTCTGGGGGGTGTTCAAGCCCTTCGTCGCGGGTGGCGTGACCGACAGCTCCAACAGCGTCTTCCTGGGCGCGGGCGTGTTGATCGACGTCTACTTCGGCAATCGCTTCGTGGTGACGCCCAGCTTCGCGCCGCACTATTACCACGGCGGCAACAAGAAGCTGGACCTGGACTATCCGCTGGAATTCCGCTCGCAGTTGGAAATGGCCTATCGCTTCGACGACCGCTCGCGCCTGGGCGTGGCCGTGTCGCACTATTCCAACGCGTCGCTGGGCGACACCAACCCCGGAACCGAAACGGCGATGGTGTACTACTCGATTCCGATGGACGTATTCAAGTAACCGTCACGCCCCGGCCTTGTTCCGGGAGCGCCGCTTGGACGCCCACAGGTTCAGGCTTTCCACCAAAATGGAAAAGCCCATCGCGAAGTACAGATAGCCCTTGGGGATGTGCATCCCCAGGCCGTCCGCCACCAGCGTCATGCCCACGAGAATGAGGAAGCTCATCGCCAGCATCTTCACGGTGGGATGGTTCGACACGAAATCCGAAAGCGGCCCCGACGCCCACAGCATGATCGCCACCGCGATGATGATGGCGCTGGTCATGATCCTGAGATCGTCCACCATGCCCACGGCGGTGATGACGCTGTCGAGCGAGAAGATCAGGTCGATCACCGCGATCTGCGCCACCACCGAGATGAGCGTGGCGGCGACCTTGGGCGCGGGGTTGTCCTCGCCGGCCTCCTCGATGCTGTGATGGATTTCCCGCGTCGCCTTGGTCAGCAGGAACATCCCGCCGCCGATCAGGATGATGTCGCGCCAGGAGATTTCCTCGCCGAACGCGGTGAACAGCGGCGCGGTCAAGCCCGCGATCCACGCCAAGGTGAACAACAGCGCCAGCCGCGTGCCCAACGCCATTCCGATGCCCAACCGCCGCGCCTGGGCGCGCTTGGCCTTCTCCACCCGGTCCGTCAGAATGGCGATGAACACCAGATTGTCGATGCCCAGCACCGCCTCCAATGCCACCAGCGTCACCAGACTGATCCAGGCCTCCGGACTGACGAGAAGCTCCATGACCGCGTTTCCTTTCGAATCGATCTGCGGCTAGGCTGACAGGGAATGCCTCAAGGGGCAAGAAAAGGAATTTTTTCTTGATATAGGCCGGGAAATATCATAGGCTGCATGCAATGAAACGGGACACGTGCGACCGGATGTTATCCGGCCCGTGTCCCGTATTCATTTCCGCGCCGCCCCCATACCGGAGGGCGGCTTTTTTCATGCCCAAATTCAAGGAGACCACCATGTTTGAACCCTTCTCCCTCAGATCCACCGTCAGCGAGTCGTCGAACCTGTTCGAAGACGACATCCTGCAAACCAAGTCGGCGCTCAACCGGCTGGGCTACCTCACGCAGTCGCGCCACAAGAACGATGATGGCTCCCCCGCCTCGCCGGTCAACGGCTTCGCGTCCCGCGACATGATCGACGCCACCAAGGCCTTCCAGAAGGCCGAGGGCCTACGCGTCGACGGCATCATCAAGCCCGACGGCGAGACCTCCCAACGCATCAATCAGCGCCTGGGCGGCCTGCAGGCCGTCGATACCCCCACCACGCCCCAGGTGACGCCCGCCATCCGCGATCTGTTCAAGGCCACCCAGCGCCGTCTTGCCGAGGCCTCGCGCCAGCAAATGCCGGACGTCCAGACCCTGCAACCGGACCTGCAAGCGAGCCGGGGCTTCGACGACCTCGGCGGAACCCTCACCGACCGTCCCCCCGTGGACCACGGACAACTCCGCAACCGCCCGCCGTCGCCGGGCGACGCCCGCAACATGCCCTATCGTCCCGAAGAGGACATGGGCCAAGCCGTCCCCCTGCCCTGGCATCCCGACATGGACCGCCCGGAATACAAGCAATGGGTCAGCGACCAGAACAAATCGGACGGCGGTTCTTCGCCCAAGGACGGCTCCGGAGACGCGCCGTCAAACGGCCCCGACACCGCTCCCAACCCGCCCGCCGAAGACGGCCAGGCTCCGGGACATTACCAAACCCCGGCCCAGCGCCGCGACGCGCGGCATGGCAAGGGGGGCGACAAAACGTTCCTGGAGACCATCGGCGGACACATCCCGACGGACCTCAAGGCCGACGCCCTTGAACTCGGCGGACGCCTGACCGGCAGGGACCAAGCCGCCCGCGCCCTGGACCATTACCGCATCGGCGGCGGAAAGAACCTGGACATGCCCGCCGAATGGCTGAGAAGCCATCCGAAAATTCAGGAGGCGGAAACCAAAAACAGAGACAATTCCGGAAACGCATTCATCAATGATCCGAAAACCAACGCCCAACTGCGGGCGCTGGCGAACGGTCAAAGCGTCACCCTGCCGTTTGAACAACTGAACAAGGACATAAAGATTGATGACGGCAGCGACCATCATTACACCAGTGGCAAAAGCAATCTCGAATCCAAGGGTGAGATCACCTTCACCCGCAAGGGCGACAGGTTGATCGGTTCTGGAAAAGCCAATCATAACTGGTATGATCGTTATGATTGGCAAATGGGAACCAAGTTCCTCAAGGGTGCCGTCACCGGCGATGAAATGGCAGACCTGGAAACCCAGGGCAAAGCCAAAAGCTTCCTGATGCGAGGCGGTTGGACGAGCGGGTACAGGGTCGAGATCCCGATCAAGGCCAACGGTGAATTGGGTGATCCCGTGTGGAAATAAAACAGATCCAAGTCACACTCGCACTCTGAGCGGATAAGGAGGAAGGGGATGAAACGGATGTACCATACGCTGCGCCGCATCGGTCATCCGGTATTGTGGGTCGCCTTGGGGGCTTCCCTATACGGCAACCATCACTACCGTGACCGGCTCTACTGGGAAACTCCATCCATCCCCTTCCGTCCGTTTTGCAGCCCGAAAAACGATTGGGAGCCATCTCGTCCCGTAAAAGGCATTTCCCCGACCCATGCCTTCACCGTCGCCGCAGTTGATGCCATGGGACTGCATGGGGTGACATTGAATTCCACATATTTCGTCGAAAAAGGAGAACGGGACACTCCCATCCTTGTTGCCCCCCGGGATTTTGAAAACAGCATGACCATGATGGCCGTTACGCGCGCCGCCATTGCCCACACCATGGGTATCAATGAAAAGAACATACATTCTGACTACTTTTTTCTAGATGATGACGGCAAGGTTCGCGAGGATAAAATTCGCGTCAAAAAACTCGGTAATGTCTCCCTGGTTTGTGAGGACATCGAAGCGGAAGGAAGCCCGTATATTTTCGGGACGACACTGCCGGACTACG
>JADGBG010000084.1 GCA_015231605.1 Alphaproteobacteria bacterium
CCTATTCGGACGTGCCGCACGTCCAGGTCATGGACACGGCGTCCAGGGTGCTCGCGGCGGGCGCGGATTTCGTGCTGCTGGGGCCGGAACGCACGCAGCTGGCTTCGCGCCTGCCGGTGATCGCGGTCACGGCGGTGCGCACCGGGTGCGGCAAGTCCCAGGTGGCGCGGTGGCTGTCCGGGATTCTCCGGGCGCGGGGGCTCAAGGTCGCCGCCATTCGCCACCCGATGCCCTATGGCGACCTGGAGCGCCAGGGCGTGCAGCGCTTCGCCACCCGCGCCGACATCGACGAAGCTCGCTGCACCATCGAGGAACGCGAGGAATACGAGCCCCACGTCGATGCCGGCAACGTGATTTTCGCCGGGGTCGATTACGCCGCCATCCTGGAGCGCGCGGAAGCGGAGGCCGACATCATCCTGTGGGACGGCGGCAACAACGATTACAGTTTCATCCGCCCGGACCTCGCCATCGCGCTGGTGGACCCCATGCGCCCCGGTCATGAGAGCACCCACCATCCGGGCGAGGCGGTGTTGCGCATGGCCGACATCGTTCTGGTGCCCAAGGTGAACACGGCGCGCCCCGACGACGTGCGCGCCGTGATCGACGCGGCCCGGCGGCTCAACCCGGAAGCCCCGGTGGTGTTGGGGTCGTCTCCCGTGACCCTGGACGACGCGGGCGCCGTGCGCGGCAAGCGCGTGCTGGTGATTGACGACGGGCCGACCATCACCCACGGCGGCATGTCCTACGGCGCGGGCTACGTCGCGGCGGTCGAAGCCGGCGCGGCGGAAATCGTCGATCCGCGCACAAGCGCATGCGGCGACATCAAGGCGGCCTTCGCCAAATACCCGCACATCGGACGTGTCCTGCCCGCGCTGGGCTATTATCCCAAGCAGCTGACCGCGTTGCGCGACACCATCGCCGGAGCGGACGCGGACGTGGTGGTCGACGGTTCGCCGTGCGACATCGGGGCGTTGATCAAGATCGACAAGCCCGTGGTGCGGGCGCGCTATGAATTCCAGGAAACGGGCGAACCCAAACTCAGCGATCTGGTGAACGCGTTTTTGGAGGCGCGCGGTTTGAGACGCTAACGCCGATCGGTCCTTGTGGGCACGGGCGGTTGATGCCCGGATCAAGTCGGGGCATGACGAAGGCTTTATCGTCATCAATCGTTATCGTCACCCCCGGGCTTGACACGGGGGTCCACGGTTTCGGCGATCAGCCGTCCAAATAGCGGCGCTTGAGGTGCGCCTTGAAGTGGGCGGCGTTGAGGGGTTCGCCGGTGGCTTCCGTGAGCAGGTCCGTCACGCCCAAAGAGCAGCCTTTGGCGTGGACACTGGCGCGCAGCCACGCCAACAGCGGCGTGAAGTCGCCCTTGGCGATTGCGTCCGGGATCACGGGATCGGCCCGCTTGGCGGCGGAGAACATCTGCGCCGCCGTCATTGCGCCCAGGGTATAGGTCGGGAAGTAGCCCCACGCCCCGTCGAACCAGTGGATGTCTTGCAGACACCCTTCGCGGTCCGTGGGTGGAACCACGCCCAGCAGCTCGCGCATGCCGTCGTTCCATGCGCCCGGCAGATCGGTAAGCTTGAGATCCCCCGCGATGGCGGCCTGTTCCAGGCGGAAGCGCAGGATGACGTGGGCGGGGTAGGTGACTTCGTCGGCATCGACGCGGATGAAGCCGCGCTCCACCCGGGTGTAGAGGCGGGCCAGATTGCCGACCTCCCACGCGGGACCGGAACCGCCGAAGGTCCGGCGCATCACCGGCGCGGCGAATTCCAGGAATTCGCGCGACCGGCAGGCCTGCATCTCCATCAGCAGCGACTGGCTTTCGTGGATGCTCATGCCCCGGTCGGCGCCGACCGGCTGGCCGCGCCAGTCCTTGGGCAGGCCCTGGTCGTACAGCGCATGGCCGGTTTCGTGCAGCACGCCCATCAGCGCGCTGGTGAAGTCGGCTTCGTCATAGCGGGTGGTGATGCGCACGTCGTCGTACACGCCGCCGCAACACGGATGCAGGCTTTCGTCCAGCCGCCCGTGGTCGAAGTCGAAACCCAGCGTTTCCATCATGCGCCGACCGAGCGCCTTTTGTTTGTCCACCGCGAACGGGCCGTCCAGCGGCAGTACGGCCGGCGCCGCCGCCTGGCGCGCCAACACGTCGTCCAGAAAGTCCGGCAGGAACGCGCCCAGGTCGTCGAAGACCGTCTGGATGTCGGCGGCGCGCCCGCCCGGCTCGTACTGGTCCAGCAGCGCGTCGTAGGGGCTGAGGCCGAGCGCTTCGGCCTTGGCCTCGCCCACCCGGCGGGTCAGGGTCAGGACGTCCTGCAACGCGCCCCGGACGGCGGGGAAATCGCTATCGGCGCGGGCCTTGCGCCAGATGGTTTCACAGGCCGCGCACGCGCGGCTCAGCGCGTCCACCAGATCGGCGTCGATGGCGGCGTCATGGATCCAGTGGCGGCGCATCTCGGCCACGTTGGCGCGTTGCCAGGGCGTCAGGTGCGCATCCGCTTCGGCGGCGTCCAGCAAATCGGGCAGCGCCGCGTCGGTGATCATGGCGTGGCGCAGCGTCTTGAGCGTCGCCAGCTGTTCGGTGCGCGCGGCGACGCCCCCCGGCGGCATCATCGCCGCCATGTCCCAATGCAACACGTTCAACGCGCCCGAAAGGGCGTCCATGCGGCGGAAACGGTCTTCCAGGTCCTGGTACGGCGTCTTGGTCATGGGTCGGTTATAAGTCACGGTGCGCGCCGTCAAAACCGAAATCGTACAAATAATGACTCCCCCGGGCGCTTCCATGGCATATAAACAAGGAACGCGCGAATGAGGGGGGAACAGCGTTGAGCGACCAGTTGGAGCTTTTGATCGACATGGGGCGGCATTACGCCGAGACCCAGGACATCGAATCCACCATGATCCGGGCGCTGGAGCGCATCACCGTCCTGATGGGCGCGGTGGGCGGCGGTCTGTTCATCCTCGAAGGCGGGGAGGCCGATGGCAAACTGGTCTGTCACGCCAGCCACGGCCCGGTGGACGTGCGCGGCCTGACCATTCCGGCGGGAGCCGGCATCGTCGGACGCTCGGTCGCCAACAACGCCCCGGAAATGGTGTGGGACGCGCAGAACGACCCCAGCTTCAACAAGGATCTCGACAAGCAGCACAACTTCACCACGCGCTCGATCCTGTGCGTGCCGCTGTCGGTCAAGGACGAACGCCTGGGCGCCCTGGAAATCATCAACAAGGAAAGCGGCGACGGGCTGTTTTCCAAGGACGACCTGACGCTGCTGCAGGCCTTGGCCGCGTCCACCGCGCTGGCCATCCACAACGCGCGCATGGCGGGCGAGCTGGCGGAGAAGGAAGTGATGCGCCGCGAGCTCGAACTCGCGGGCGAGATCCAGCGCGGCCTGTTGCCGCCCCCCGGCGGCGATCTTGATCCGGTATGCGGCGTCAACCGTCCCGCCCGGGTGGTGTCGGGGGATTTCTTCGATTACTTCACGCTGTATGACGGGCGCATCGCGTTCACCCTGGCCGACGTGTCGGGCAAGGGCATGAACGCGGCGCTTCTGATGGCGAAGTCCGCCAGCCTGTTCCGCTGTCTCGGCAAGGAGGACCTGCGGCCGGGACGCTTGTTGCAGCGCATCAATGCCGAGGTGTGCGAGACGTCGCTGCGCGGCATGTTCGTGACCATGGTGGCGGGCGTGTACGATCCGGCGACCGGACGCGTGGTGTTGGCCAACGCCGGGCACGAACCGCCCCTGCTGCACGGGGCGGACGGGTCCTTCACCCCCATCGGCGCGGGCGCGCCCCCGGTGGGCATCCCGCCGGAACTGACCGGCGGCGGACCGGTCGGGGAAGTGGTTCTGCACCTCGACGGCGGCGCGCTGTACGTCTTCACCGACGGCGTGACCGAAGGCTATGCGGCGGGCGGCGCGGAACTGGGGGCGGATGGGTTCCAGGGGTTGATCCGGGACGGCGTCGCGGCGGGGCTCAGCCCGGCGGCGCGCATCGAACGGGTGGCGGCCGCACTGGCGGACGGCGGGCGGGCGTTGCGCGACGACGTGACGGTCCTGGTGATTGACGACGCCGCCGCCAAGGCCGGTCGCGGCGCGAAGACGCGCGCCGAAGCCCGCCCCGCCGAAGTGGTCAGCGAAGCCCCGCGCGAGGGCGTGCTGTGCGTGCTGGAGGTTCCGGCGCGGCCC
Organism: Alphaproteobacteria bacterium; assembly: GCA_015231605.1. Lineage (GTDB taxonomy): Bacteria > Pseudomonadota > Alphaproteobacteria > Rhodospirillales > Magnetovibrionaceae > JADGBG01. The sequence continues at coordinate 4,188 of JADGBG010000084.1, forward strand.
GAAAGCCTGATCCTGGTGCGCCGCGCCGTCGAGCAGACGGCGGTGTCTTGCGGCTTCTCCAAGGAGCAATCCCAGGATATGGTGTTGGCGGTGGACGAGGCCTGCCAGAACGTGGTGCGCCACGCCTACGGGGGGCGGGGCGACGGCGACATGACCATCGACATCCGCCGGGAAAACGGCGACTACATAATCCTCATTAGGGATTATGCCGCGCCCGTGGATGTGTCTAAGATCAAGCCGCGCGACCTGGACGACGTCCGGCCCGGCGGTTTGGGGGTTCATTTCATCCGCGAGGTCATGGACGCCATGGACCACGTCCCGCCGCCCGACGGGCAGGGCAATCTGTTGAGGTTGAAAAAGGCCATCTAACGGCCAAAATGACGAAAAGGGGTCGAGGGAAAAGAGATGGAAATCAACGTGAGCGAACACAGCGGCCTGAAGGTCGTCGCCGTCAGCGGCGAAGTGGATCTCAGCACGTCGCCCAAGGTGCGCGACGCCCTGTTGGGGCAGATCCAGGGCGGCAGCGGCGTGGTGGTGGACCTTTCGGGCGTGTCCTACATCGACAGCTCCGGCGTCGCGTCGCTGGTGGAGGCGTTCCAGACCGCCAAATCGCGCGGCAAGTCCTTTTCTCTGGCCAGCGTCGGGGAAACCCCCATGCGGGTTTTGAAGCTGGCGCGTCTCGATCAGGTTTTCATCATCCACGACACCGTGGACGCCGCCGTTCAGGCGGGCTGAGGGGGTAGCCGTCCGCCATGGCCAAGGGCAACAAAGCCAGTTCCACAGCTTCCCTGTTCGGGCGCATCGGCCAAGGGACCGTCGCGTTCATGGAGGAACTGGGCCGCCATGGCGTGCTGGTCGCCGAAAGCGTCTATTGGCTGTTGGCCGGGCCACGCATGAACCAGCCGGTGCGCATGGGCGCGGTGATCGCGGAAATGATGGAAATCGGCGTGCGCGCCATCGGCATCATCGGCATCATGGCCGCCGCCATCGGCGCGATGCTGGCCATCCAGGGCATCTACAGTCTCAAGATTTTCGGCGCCGAAGGTCACGTGGTGGTCGGCGTGGCGTTTTCCATGGTGCGCGAATTCGCACCGTTGATCACCGGCATCCTGGTGGCGGGGCGGTCGGGCTCGGCGCTGTCGGCCAAGCTGGGCACCATGAAAATCAATCAGGAGATCGACGCGCTGGAGGTCATGGGCATCAATCCGGTGCGCTTCCTGGTGGTGCCGTCGGTGCTGGCGTCGCTGGTCATGGTTCCGGTGCTGACCTTCATGTCCATGGCGCTGGGCCTGTGGGCGGCGGCGCTTTACGTCAACACGGCGCTGGGCATGTCGCTCGCGGCGTTCATGGACCAGACCTTCGACGTTTTGTCGGTGGACGATTTGCTGCACGGGATCGGCAAGGCCGCGATTTTCGGCGTGCTGATCGCCTTGATCGGGGTGATCAACGGCTTCCTGGTCAAGGGCGGCGCGGAAGGGGTGGGCAAGGCCACCACGCGTTCGGTCGTGCAGTGCATTTCCGCCATCGTGGTGACGGACATGTTGTTCGCCCTGGTGGCGACGTGGTGAGGGGACGGGCATGAACGCGAGCGCGCAATCCTCCCCTCCCGCCGTGATCGAGGTCCGCGACCTCGTCACCCACTATGGCACGCGTCAGATCCTCAACGGCGTCAGCGTCGACATCGTGCAGGGCGAGATCATGGTCATCATGGGCGGGTCCGGTTCGGGCAAGTCGACGTTTCTGCGCCATCTGATGGCGTTGCAGCGCCCGACCTCGGGGACCATCAAGATTTTGGGCCAGGACGTGTGGGGCCTGCCGCAGAAGGGCCTGTTCGAACTGCGCAAGAAGCTGGGCGTGGCGTTCCAGGGCGGCGCGTTGTTCAGCTCCATGACGGTGGGCGAGAACATCATGCTGCCGCTCTTTGAACACACCAAGCTGGACCGCAAGACCATGGAGATCATGGCGCGCATGAAGCTGGAGGTGGTGGACCTGTCCGGGTTCGAGGATCTGATGCCCAGCGAGCTTTCCGGCGGCATGATCAAGCGCGCCGCCGTGGCCCGCGCCATCATCATGGATCCGCGCATCCTGTTCTTCGACGAACCCAGCGCGGGGCTGGACCCGGTGGTGTCGAAACAGCTGGACGAAATGATCCTGCGGCTGCGCGACGCCATGGGCATGACCATCTGCGTGGTCACCCACGAACTGGAAAGCGCGTTCACCATCGCCGACCGCATGACCGTGTTGGACCGCGGCGACATCCTGTTCGTCGGCACCCCCGACGAACTGCGCGCCAGCAAAAGCGAACGCATACAGAATTTGCTCAATCGCCGTTCCGAAGAAGCGGAAATCGATGCGGACGAATACCTGCGCCGTCTCACCGGCGACAAGGAGGAAGCGGAAGGAATGCCACGATGAACACGGGGAAGATCAACTATGTGGCGGTGGGGCTGTTCGTCACCGCGGCGTTCGTGGGGTTGATGGCATCCATCGCCATGCTGTCGGGGCGCACCGGCAGCACGGATGCCTATTATTCCGTCTACCGCAACGTCACCGGGGTGAAGTTCGGGACCCAGGTCCTTTATGAGGGCTATCCCATCGGTCAGGTGGAGCAGGTCACCCCCGTCGCCAAGGGCGGTGCGATGATGTTCCGCGTCGATTACGAGGTGACCGAGGGCTGGAAGATCCCCGACAATTCCATCGCGCGCATCGGCGCGTCGGGCCTGCTGTCGGCTATCACCATCAACATCGACGCCGGCGACAGCCCCATCGCGCACAAGCCGGGCACGCTGGTGAAGGGGGTCGAGGCTTCGGATCTGTTCTCCGTCATGTCGGACATGGCGGGCGAGGTGTCCAACATCGCGGAAAACGACATCCGTCCGCTGCTCGCCACCATCAACGCCACCGCCGACGCCTTCGCCAAGACGGTGAGCACGGTGGGCGAACTGGTGGACGACGACGGCAAGCGCATCGTCAAGACCCTGTCGCAGATCGCCGACGACCTCAACCAGCGGATGCCGCGCATCGCCGAAAACCTGGACGCCTCGACCGCGCACTTCGCCACGCTCACGAAGGATCTCAACGACACCCGCGACAACCTGGACAAGCTGCTGGTCGCCAGCGAGGGCATGGTCAGCGAGAACCGCACCGAGGTGCGCAAGTCCATCGAGGACTTGAAGCACGTCACCGACTCGCTCGCGCGCCACATCGATTCGGTCAACCAGAACGTCGAGGGCACGGCGCGCAACATGTACGAGTTCTCCCGCGAAATCCGCCAGAATCCGGGGTTGTTGCTGACCGGCACGACCCCCCAGGACAAGACCAAGAAGTAAAAGACAGAGAGGATGGGACACGCCGCCATGAAACACACCGTCAAACGTCTGGTTCCCGTTCTCGCCGGCGCGGCCCTGCTGGCCGGGTGCGCCGTCGCGCCGCCCGCGCCGGAGGACGCGTTCTACCGCCTCGGCCCCACCGCCGAGAAGGTGGCGGGCGCGCCGCTCCTGAACGGGGTGGTGGAAGTCGACCGCTTCGCCGCGTCGGGCTCGCTCGCCAACCGCGCGCTGCTCTATTCCGAACCCGGATCCAACGCGATCAGCGAGTATCACTACCACTTCTGGATCGAGGCTCCGCCCATCCTGCTGCAAAGCGCGCTGGTGTCGTATCTGCGCGCCGCCGGGGTGTCGGACCGGGTGGTCACCCCGGAAATGCGCGTGACTCCCGACTACACCATCACCGGGCGCGTGATGCGTCTGGAAACGCTGCACGGCGATCCGGTCACCGGCGTCGCGCAATTCGAGCTCAGCCTGCGTGACGAAAAGACCGGCAAGCTGGTGGTTCTGGGTGAGTACGGGGCCGAGAAGGCGTCCGGCAAGAACGGCGTTCAGACCGACGTTTCGGCCATTGAAAAGGCCGTGGACGAGGCGTTCCGCGCCTTCGTCGCCGACATCGCCAAAAAGTGAAGGGCCGTCCTTCCCACAAGCGCCGCCCGCGCGGGCGCGGGGCGGACGCGCCCGCCCGGACCCTGGAGGTCACGGTCGACGTTCTGGGCGCGCAGGGCGACGGCGTGGCCCGCGCCGAGCTGTCCGGCAAGACCGTGGCGCTCTATATTCCCGGCGCGCTGGCGGGGGAACGGGTGCGGGTGCGCACGCGTGACAAGCGCGGCGACGGCGTCGTGGCGGAGCTGTTGGACATCCTGGAGCCGTCGCCGCACCGCGTCCAACCCGGCTGCCCGCATTTCGAGCGCTGCGGCGGGTGCGCCCTGCAACATCTTGACCGGCGGATCTATGGCGCGTGGAAGCGGGACCGGGTGATCCACGCCCTGGCGCAGCGGGGTTTCGCCGACGTTTGCGTGGACGACGCCGTGCTGATCGGCGAGGGAACGCGGCGGCGCGTCACCTTTACCGCGCACGGGTCCGGCAAGGCCGCGCGCGTCGGCTTCAACGCCCGCGCCCGTCACGACGTGGTGGCGGTGGCGGCGTGTCCGTTGTTGGCCGGGCCGCTCAACGCGCTGATCGCCCCCCTGGGGGAAACCCTGGCCTCGGTCCTCAAGGACGGCCAGCGTGCCCGCGTCGCCGCCACGGCCTGCGACAACGGCGTGGATCTGCTGATCGAGGCGGACGGCTCTCCGGACTTGGCCGCGCGCGAAGCCCTGGCCGCGCTGGTGCGCGCCGGCCATGCCGTGCGCGTGGCGTGGCGCGCGGACACCCTCGCCCCCGAACCCATCGTTCAGGAGCAACCCCCGCGAATCGACCTGTCCGGCGTGGCGGTGGAGTTGCCGCCGGGCGCGTTCCCCAGGCCAGCCGTGAGGGCGAACACGCCATCCGCGACCGCATTCTGGACTGGGTCGATGGCGCGGGGCGGGTGGCGGACCTGTTCTGTGGCCTGGGCAGTTTCACCCTGCCGTTGGCGGCAAAGGCGGTGGTGTCGGCCTGGGACGTGACCGAACCGTCGGTGCGCGCGCTGGAACGCGCCGCCGGGCGCGCCGGGCTGGGTGGGCGGGTGGCGGCCGGTGTGCGCGACCTGGACCGCCAACCCTTGGAGGCGCGCGACCTGGATGCCTTCGACGCCATCGTCTTCGACCCGCCGCGCGCGGGCGCCAAGGCCCAGGCCGAGCATCTGGCCGATGCCCGCGCCGAACGGATCGTGGGGGTGTCGTGCAATCCCGCCACCTTCGCCCGCGACGCGCGGATTCTGGCCGGCGGCGGCTACGCGCTGGACCGCGTCACGCCCATCGACCAATTCACCCACAGCGCCCACGTCGAACTGGCGGCGGCGTTCACGCGAACCCGCGCGTGAGATTTTACAAACCGGCCGATTTGTATTAAAACCCGCGGCCAAGATCTGGATGGGCCATTCCCGGGGCACGTCGATTTCATTTTGAGGATATCATGGGCAACACCGACGTCGCCGTCACTGCGGACGCCTTTCGTGGCGCGGAAACCAAACTCATGCCCGAGGCCTGCCGCATGCGCGACGCCTTGGCCGAAAAGCTGTTGCAGTTCCAGGACGAAGCCCGGGAAAACCACCTGCAGTCCCCGATCCGGCGCATGGCGCTGCACGTCTCCGGCATGATGCAATCGGGCGAGGCGAGCGCCGCAGAGGTCTCCGAATTGGTGCGCCTGCTCACGGTCAATGCCTTCGAGTACCGCTCGTCGCGCCTGCGTTCCTATGTGGGCGAATGCGACGGCGAACGCAACACCGCGTCCCTCAAGGCCCTGTTTCACGAATTGGCGCACGACGATGCGGGCGTGGCCCTGCCGTTCGAAACCTACCGCGGGCGGGTCGAGCGCAAGGCGTTGGGCATCGTCATCACCGCCCATCCGACCTTCACCGTGTCCGAGGAACTCACCCGCGCCCAGGCGTCCCTGGCGGTGGGGTTGACCGAGGACGGAAAGGCGCTGACCGACACGGATCTGGACGAACTGGTGCGGTTCGTGGCGTCGTCCAGACACGGCAGCCCGGAACAGATCCGCCTGATCGACGAGCAGAAATTCGCCCTGATGGCCATCAACAACATCCACAAGGCGTTGCGCCGGGCCTACGCCGTGGCGCTGGACGTCGCGCGGGAAGTGTATCCGGACCAGTGGCGTTCGCTGACGCCGCGCCTGTTGTCCGTCGCCACCTGGGTGGGCTACGACTTGGACGGACGGTCCGACATTCGCTGGTCGGACACGCTGTACATGCGCCTCGGCGTCGAGCGCCTGGGGCTGGAAAGCTACCTGGAAAGCCTGGACGCCATCGGCGTCGCGGGCGACGGCGTGGACCAGGCGCGCGTCCTTCTCGAAACTCTCAAGGCCAGGGTCGAGGGCGACATGGCGCGCCTCACCCTGGATCCCGAGCAAGCGTCCGAAGTCGGCGCATTCGCCCGCGAACTGGCGGCCAGCCTGGAGACCCGTCTGGTGAGCATCTCCAAGGTCACCGACCTACTCACCCGCGACATCGAAGCCGGCGCGGACAAGGCCGCCGAGCTGGCGGTGCTGCGCGCCGAGATGGCGAATTTCGGCCTCAGCTTCGCGCAGACGCACCTGCGTATCAACGCGACCCAGCTGACCAACGCCATCCGTCACGATCTGGATATCACCACGTCGCCCGAGGATCCCGCCAACCGGCGGCGCTATCTGGCCGACATCGCCGAGCTGTTGGCCAACGTCCAGCCGGAAACGGTCAACTTCGGCTCCATCATGAACGAACGCACCACCGCCAAGCGGGTGTTCATGCTGGTCGCCAAGTTCCTCAAATACGTGGACGCGGACGAGCCGATGCGGTTCCTGATCGCCGAATGCAACACGCCGTTCACGGTGCTGTGCGCGTTGTACTTCGCCAAGCAGTTCGGCGTTGCCGACAAGATCGACATCTCGCCGCTGTTCGAAACCGGCGTGGCGCTGGACCAGGGCCACGAAATCATCGCCGAGCTGTTGAAGAACCCGACCTATGTCGACTACGTCAAGACGCGCGGGCGGTTGTGCATGCAGACCGGCTTTTCCGACGCGGGGCGCTACATCGGCCAGGTGCCGGCCTCGCTCGCCATCGAACGGATCCGCGTCAAGCTGGCGGACGTGATCGTCGCCAGCGGGATCAAGGGGGTCGACCTGTTGATTTTCGACACCCACGGCGAATCCATCGGCCGCGGCGCGCACCCGCTGAGTTTCGCCGACCGCCTGGACTACACCTATCCGCCCCATGCCCGCGCGATGTTCCGTCAGGCGGGCATCCACGTGAAACAGGAAGTCAGCTTCCAGGGCGGCGACGGCTATGTCTATTTCTCGCATCCCGAATTGGCCTTCGCCACCGTGTGCCGGTTGGTGGAGCACGCCTTCACCGGCACCCACAAGCGCGCCAGGGCGGACGCCTTCTACGACGACACCGACTATTCCCTGGACTACTTCATGACCGTGAAGGGCTTCAACGAACGGCTCATGGAAAACACCAACTATGCCGCGACCTTGAATCTGTTCGGCACCAACCTTCTGTATCCGACCGGGTCGCGCAAGGTGAAGCGTCAGCACGAGGGCGGCGGACAGGTGGACCTGGAACACCCCAGCCAGGTACGCGCCATCCCGCACAACGCCATCCTGCAACAGCTGGGCTATTTTTCGAATTCCATCAGCGGCCACGGCAAGGCCATGGCGAAGGACCTGGAGCGCTTCCAGGAAATCTTCGCCGGGTCCGACCGCTGCCGCCGGTTCACCGCGCTGGTGGCGTTCGCCCGGCATCTGTCGGACCTGGACGTGCTGCACGGCTATGTGTCGCTGTTCGATCCGTCCATCTGGCTGCGCCGCGCGGCGATCGAAAAGAACCAAAAGCGCGCCGAGCAGATGCAGACGCTGGCGAACATCCTGCGCCACAGCGGGCGGCACGAAAAGGTCAACCGGATTTATCGCATTTTCCTCAACGACACGCTCTATCTGGACCGGGGTCTGGCCAGCGTCGACGCCGACGCCATGCTGCCGGGCATCGTCGACGACTGCTATCCGGACCTGACGCTGCTGCACGCGGTGCGCATCGCGCTGATCCACGAGATTTTCCTTCTGGTGTCGCGCCTGCCGAAGTTTTCGGACCAGATGGGCACGTCCACGGGCGACCTGATCAACGCGTTCCTGAACCTGGACGTGGAACACGCGTTGCGGATTTTGCGCAATGTCTTCCCGGTGTCCGGCGCGCGCGCCGACGCCAAATCGTTCGGCGAGGAAGCCACCTACAGTTCCGACGTCGAGCACGGCTACGAAAAGGAACACCGCGAACTGTTCGATCCGCTGGAAGACCTCTACGACATGGTCCGGCGCAT
>JADGBG010000085.1 GCA_015231605.1 Alphaproteobacteria bacterium
AATTCCGCCATCATTCCTACGTATCCAAGGCCGCCCGCGGCATGATCGCCGGGTTCGGCGGGTTCGGATACGAAATGGCGCTGGAAGCCGCCGCCCGCATGCTGACCAAAAAGTGAGAAAAACCGCTCATGACCAATAAAATCGACGTCGACGAAAAGCTGATCCGCAAACTGGCGGAATTGATGGACGAAACCGGCCTGACGGAAATCGAGGTCGGCCAGGACGACTTCACCGTGCGCGTGGCGCGTGGCGCCACGGTGGTGAGCGCCGCCGCCCCCGCTCCCATGGCCGCCCCCACCCCCGCTTCCGGCGGCGGCGCATCGGATCACACCAACCACCCGGGCGTCGTGACCTCGCCGATGGTGGGCGTGGCCTACATCGCGCCCGAACCCGGCGCGGCCCCGTTCATCACCGTGGGCGGAACCGTTGCCGAGGGACAGGTGGTAATGTTGGTCGAGGCCATGAAGGTGTTCAACCAGATCAAGGCGCCGCGTTCCGGCAAGGTTACGAAGATTCTGGTCGAAAGCGGCTCGCCCGTGGAATTCGGCGAACCTCTCATGATCATCGAATAACAGCGGACACGGGGCGAAACGTACATGTTCGACAAGGTCCTCATCGCCAACCGGGGTGAAATCGCACTGCGTATCCTGCGCGCGTGCCGGGAAATGGGCATCAAGACGGTGGCCGTGCACTCCACGGCGGACGAAACCGCCATGCACGTCCGCCTCGCCGACGAGGCCGTGTGCATCGGTCCGCCGCCGGCCCGCGACAGCTACCTCAACATCGCCGCGATCCTCACGGCGGCGCAGATTTCCGGCGCGGACGCGATTCATCCGGGCTACGGCTTCCTGTCCGAAAACGCCGACTTCGCCCGCATGGTCGAGGAACACGGCTTCGTCTTCATCGGCCCCAGCCACGAGCACATCACCCTGATGGGCGACAAGATCGCCGCCAAGGACGCCGCCAAGAAAGCCGGTATTCCGGTGGTCCCCGGATCCGACGGGGGCGTTCCCACCATCGAGGAGGCCCACAGGGTCGCCGCCGAAATCGGCTACCCGGTGATCGTCAAGGCCACCGCCGGGGGCGGTGGACGCGGCATGAAGCTGGCGCGCACCGTGGCCGACCTGGACGTGGCGTTCCGCACCGCCCGCTCCGAGGCCGAGGCCGCCTTCGGCAACGGCGAGGTTTATATCGAAAAGTATCTTGGCAAGCCCCGCCACATTGAAATCCAGATCCTGGCCGACCAGCACGGCAACGTGGTGCACCTGGGCGAGCGCGACTGCTCCTTGCAGCGCCGCCACCAAAAAGTCCTGGAGGAAGCGCCGTCCCCCGCGCTCAACGCCACGCAGCGCGACGAAATCGGCCGCATCGCCGCCGAGGCGGTGAAGAAGATCGGCTACCGTTCCGCCGGCACCATCGAATTCCTGTTTGAAGACGGGAAGTTCTATTTCATCGAAATGAACACCCGCCTGCAGGTCGAACACCCGGTGACCGAGGCCATCACCCGCATCGATCTGGTGCGCGAGATGATCCGCATCGCCGCCGGCGCGCCCTTGGGCTACACTCAGGAAGACATCCCGTTCATCGGCCACGCCATCGAATGCCGCATCAACGCCGAAGATCCCGAAACCTTCATGCCCTGCCCCGGCAAGGTGGGGCTCTACCACACCCCCGGCGGCCTGGGCGTGCGCGTGGATTCGGGCCTGTATTCCGGCTACACCGTGCCGCCGCACTACGATTCCATGATCGCCAAGCTGATCGTGCACGGCACCAATCGCAACGAATGCCTGATGCGTCTGCGCCGCGCGCTGGACGAATACGTCATCGACGGCCTCAAGACGACCATCCCGCTGCACCAGAGGCTGATCGCGGCGGCCGACGTCATCGACGGCAACTACGACATCCACTGGCTGGAAAAGTTCATGGCGGAAGGTGGATGACGCCGTCCCCTGTTTCCTTTCGGAACCGTGCGAAAAAGGGCCGCAAGCGGCTCTTTTTTGCGTCTTGGGCCGCGCCCTGTTAGACTTCGCAGACCCGAACGATTCGAAAGTCCCGGCCAAGGCGTTGGGCATGAGCATGCGGCGCAACAACTCAAAGGAACAAAAATGCACGTCATCTTTCTGAACCCCCAGGGTAATTTTGATCGACGTGATTCTTTTTGGGCGGCCCATCCCGATTTCGGCGGGCAATTGATTTATGTAAAAGAAACCGCGCTGGCCATGGCCCGGATGGGCGTCAAGGTCGACATCGTGACCCGCCAGATCGACGATCCCGACTGGCCGGGATTCTCCGAACCCGAAGACCGTTACGACGGTTTTCCCGACAATCCGCGCATTTTGCGCTTTCCCTGCGGCGGACCTGGTTTTCTGCAAAAGGAACTGTTGTGGGACCATCTGAACGAATGGGCCGAACACATTGCCGACTTCTACGAGGACAGCCCCCCCGACTTCGCCACCGGGCACTACGGCGACGGCGGATACGCGGCGGTGTTGCTGTGGCAGAAGATGGGCGTGCCGTTTTCCCTGACGGGGCATTCCCTGGGGGCGCAGAAGCTCGACAAGCTGGGAATGACCAGCGACAATTTCGAGGAGATGAACGAACAGTACAACTTCTCCACCCGCATCGAAGGCGAGCGGCAAACCATGATCAACGCGTCCCTGATCGTCACCTCGACCAATCAGGAACGGTATGAACAATACGGCCACCCGCTCTACCAAACCGCGATTTCCGTGGAGGCCCCGAAATTCCATGTGATCCCGCCGGGGGTCAACACCCGCGTGTTCAACACCAATCCCGCCGGCGGCGATGAAGCGCGGACCGCCGCCGACATCCAAGCGGCGCTGGGCGACGGCGACAAGCCGTGCGTGATCCTGGCCAGCCGCCTGGAGACCAAGAAAAACCATATTGGGGTGTTCGAAGCCTTCGCGGCGTCGGCGGAGTTGCGCGAGCGCGCCGACCTGGTGGTGGTTCTGCGTGGCGTGCCGGATCCCTGGAGCGATATCGGCAAACTCGGCGCCGAGGAGCAGGACGTGTTGCGTCCGCTGTTGGAAACCGCCGTCCGGGGCGGCTTCAAGGACGCTCTGAAGTTCCTCGACCTGCGCAGTCAGCACGCCTTGGCCTCGGCCTACCGCCATTTGTCCCGGCGCGGTTCGGTGTTCTGCCTGACCGCTTTCTACGAACCGTTCGGGCTCGCCCCGATCGAAGCGGCGGCCTGTGGCCTCGCCCAGGTGGTGACGAAGAACGGCGGCCCCAGCGAAATCTTCGAGGACGGCTCGGCCGTTCTGGTCGATCCCTATGACCCCGCCGACATCGCGCGGGGGCTTTTGGAAGGGCTGGAAAACCACGCTGAACTGGCGCGCAAGGGCGAACGCCGGGTGCTCGAACACTACACCTGGGACCGCACCGCCGCCCGTTATCTCGAAGCCATAGAGGACAGCCTGCGCGAACGCGCCCTTGACACCGAGTTGAACGGTGAGGACCGTTTGCAGGCTTACCTGGACGGCGAACAGGAACCCTGATCCGCATGGCCGCGCGCCCCATCCCCGGACCCCACCGCCTGACGCCGGAAATCCTGGTGCGCGCCTATGCGGCGGGGATCTTCCCCATGTCCGAGGCCCGCGACGATCCATCCCTCTTCTGGGTGGACCCGGAAATACGCGGAATCATTCCTCTGGACGGCCTGCACATCTCGAAATCGCTGCGCAAGATCCTGCGCAAGGGGCCATTCACCGTCACCGCCGACGCCGCCTTCCCGCGCGTGATCGAAGAGTGCGCGGCCCCCCGTCCCGGCCAGGACGGAACCATGGGCACCTGGATCAACGACGAGATCATCAACGCCTATTGCGAAATGGCCGGCCTCGGTCTCGCCCACTCGGTCGAGGTCTGGCTGGACGGGGAGCTGGTGGGCGGGCTTTATGGAGTTCACCTGAAAAGCGCGTTCATGGGCGAAAGCATGTTTTCGCGTGCGCCCAATGCCTCCAAGGTGGCGTTGGCGCACTTGGTGGCGCGCCTGCGCCTCGGCGGGTTCACCCTGCTGGACACGCAGTTTCTCACCGAACACCTGGCCACCATGGGCGCGGTTGAAATTTCCGGTCGTGAATACATCGAACGCCTGGAACGCGCCTTCGGCCGCGACGCGGACTTCCCGGCATCGCCGCCCACCGACGTTCTGAAAGCGGAATTGGAAGGGATGCGTATCGGACCGGCCGTCAGTTCGAAGGCTGAGGTTGCGACAGGCCCTTGAGGATGTCCCTGAGATCGGGTTCCGGCCGGCTCGTCGCGGCCGGTGGAACCGCATCGGGGGCCGGGGCGGCTTCAGGGTCCGGCAGGCGTTCCTCGACCGTGGGCAGGCGGCCTTCGCAATCCAGCACCCAGACATCGTAGACCGGATGCTCCAACCCGTTGAGGCCGGGGCTGGAGGCGAACATCCAGCCGCGGAACAGCCCCATCGCCGGGTCCCCCGGACGCACTTCCCAGATGTCCAGGAACGCCGCGCTTTCGGGCGTTTCCTCGGGCGGGCGCTTGTCGCAATGGCGCACGATGATTTCCAGGGCGCCGAAGGTCACCACATCGCCCAGCGGAGCCTTCAGCGTGGTGACGCGGGCGGTGACCTTGTCCAGACCCTGCAGCAGCGCCGCGCCGTAGGGTTCCGCCCGGGCCTGAACGGCCAGGACGGCGGCGGCGGCAACCATCAGGGTCAGACGTCGGATCATTCTGGCTTCACCACCTTGAAACGCAGCCGCACGTAATCGGCTATCCATTTGTTGTGGGGGTCGAACATGGTCGGGCGCAGCGCATCCGTCACCTCTTCGATGACCTGTCGGTGGAATTTCTGCGGCAACGCGCCCATGAAGCTGCCCGCGAAGGTTTCCAGCCAACCGCCCAAGTCCCCCGGCAGTTCCGTGGGCCGGTGCAAAAGCGAGCATGAGCGCACCTCGAAGCCCGCCCGCTCCAACATCTTCGCCGCCGAGGAATCCCCCAGGTACGACCACGGATCGTACAACACCGGATCGAGCCCCCGCGCCATCAACGCGTTGTAGAGCGCCATGCGGATGCTGTGGATGTTGCCCGCACCCCCCATTTCCGCGACGAACCGTCCGCCCGGCTTGAGCGCGCGATGCACGTTTTCGAACACTCTGGACAGCGGACTCATCCAGTGCAGGGCGGCGTTGGAGAAGACCGCGTCGAATTCGTTTTCAAACGTCATTTCCAGCGCGTCGCCAACCCGCGCGTCCAGGCCGCGCTGGCGCGCGCCCTCCACCTGGGCTTCGCTGTTGTCGAGACCGATCACCTCGGCCCCGGCGGCGGCGATCTTTTCGGTCAGGATCCCCTCGCCGCATCCCAGGTCCAGGATGCGTTCCCCGGCCTGGGGCGCGAGGACCTGCACCACCGGCTCGCCGAGCAGGGATACGAAAGCGCCGTGACGCAAATACGTCTCGGGGCTCCAAGTCTGTTGAGCGTTAATCATGGGGGTGCTTTTCGGTTAGGGAGGTCCAAACATGCGGGAAGGAAAACGGCCGGGGCCGTCACTTCTCTCCGCCGTCCCCCCCGGTGGCGAGGAAGATGATTTCACCGACCTGGTCTTCCAACGACTGGAAGTCCTTGGTCATGGAGATCTGACCGCCGGGCTGGATGGCGTCCGCTTCCTTGCCGGGTGTCAGCATTACGTACTTGTCACCCAACATGCCGCTGGACGAAATGGTGGCGACGGTGTCCGCCGGCAGCTTGATGTCGGGCCGGATCGACATGATGACCACCGCGTCGTAGGTCTTGGTGTCGAGCCGCGACGACATCACCGAGCCCACCTTGATGCCGCTGATGCGCACGTCGGAGCCATTGGACAGGCCGCCCACCTTGAAGAAACGGGCCGAAACCTCGTAGCCCGTCACCGGCTTGATCTGCGCGGTGTTGTAGGCGAAGAACACGAACACGGCGGCCACCAGCAAGACGGCGGCGCCCATGATGGATTCGATCGCGTTATGTCCCATGGTTCAGTTATCCCCCTGCGTTGGCGCGTCGGCGCCGGATGCGGCTTTCTGCTCGGCCAGACGGGCGTGTCCCTCGTCGATGATCATGCCCAACAATTCGCTGACGATCATGGCCGGCTGGGTATAGGTGATGACGCTTCCGGACTTGAGGTAGTCCTCTTCGACGCCGGGTTCAAGAACCACGAATTTGGAACCGAAAAGGCCGTCCGTGTGGATGGCGGCGGCGCTGTCCACGGGAATCCGAATTTCGTTTTGGATGTTCAGCGTCACCACCGCGCGATACGACGCGTCCAGCGTGGGCATGCCCACCGTGCCGACGCGGATCCCGCCCAGCCGCACCTCGTCCCCCGCGACCAGACCGTCGATGCGGTCGAACGTGGCGGCCACCGGGTAGGTGCCGACGTTGGCCTTGGAACTCAGGTCCTTGCCAGCATAAGAGAAGGCGAACAACCCCGCGAGAACCGCGACGCCGACCGCCCCCACCAAAACATCACGGTTGGGATTGTGCTGCATGAGGTTTCCTCAAACCCAGGGCGTCACGCGCCGGGCGACCACGCCTCGACCCCCGCCTTCTTCGCGGTGGCTTCGTGCGGGCGGTAGGCGTCCAGGGTTCCGGTCATGTTCGGGATATGCGTTTCCTGCCAGTCCTTGGGCTGCACGGCCGCCTCGGACAACGGCGCCGCCGTCGTGTGATGCAGCCACGCGTGCCATTCGGGCGGAACCTTGGACGCTTCCTTCCGGCCCTTGTAGATGACCCAGCGCCGTTCACGCCCGTTGAGCGTCTTGGCGTAACGATAGTAGGTGTTGCCGAAATCGTCGGTGCCGACGTATTCGCCATGCATCATGGTGTAAAGGCGTGTGCCGATGCTGCCGATATCCATTCGCCCGTTTCTCCCGGTCCAATGTCGCGCGCCCTGGTGGCGTGAAAAAGCCCGTGGCGCGGAAAAGCCTGTGGCGCGGCGGACCGCGCCCGTGGGGAAAGTTTATCGCATGGGCCGCGCGCGCAGTCCAGCCCACATTCGCCCTCATGCCGCTTCCGGGCGGACGGGCGGAAAATCGATTCCAACCGATTCCCGCCCCCTCATTTCACCGTCGAAATAATGACCCAATCGGCGAATTCGGACCCCTGACACCGCTCAACCCCAAGGCGTTCAAGGGCTCGGCCACCATCAGGCCGCCGGAATAGGCCGTTCGGATTACCCATCTCATCCATCGCTGCGGTTTCCCGGTCCAATACGCTGGAAACACGCCAGATTTAGCGTCCACGAGAACCTTACCCACAATTTTTTGTGCCCGACCGACACAAGATTCATTGAGCGTTAACGCACCATGAGCTAGATATTGTGTCGTCCAGATGGCGGCGGCACACTCCGTGGTGCCAAAAATCCGAAAAGTCGGCCGCAAGGCCGCGAGAGGGCCTAAATCCGGGCATTTTGGGGGAATTCGGGCGTTCACGCGCCTCCTTTATCAATTTGAGCAAGCACACGAAAACATCAGAACCTGGGGTCTGGGGCAAAATGCGTATTCAACGTCACTTCACGAAAAAAGGTCAGTCACCTTACGACAACATCGAATTCCGTTCGGCTTCGAGCGAGATTCGTAATCCCGACGGATCCGTCGTCTTCAAGCTGGACGACATGGAGGTCCCCGCGGCGTGGTCGCAGGTGGCGTGCGACGTGATCGCACAGAAATATTTCCGCAAGGCCGGCGTGCCCGCCGCCCTGCTGCCGGTCGAGGAATCGGACGTGCCGGAATTCCTGTGGCGGTCCGAACCCGACAAGGCGGCGCTGAAGAAGCTGCCCAAGGACCAGCAGTCCACCTCCGAAACCAGCGCCAAGCAGGTGTTCAACCGTCTGGCCGGCACGTGGGCCTATTGGGGTTGGAAGGGCGGCTATTTCGACAGCCAGGAAGACGCGCGCGCCTATTATGACGAAATGCGCTACATGCTGTGCAAGCAGATGGCCGCGCCGAACTCGCCGCAGTGGTTCAACACCGGTCTGCACTGGGCCTATGGGATCGACGGTCCGGCCCAGGGCCACCACTATGTGGATTTCCAGACCGGCAAGCTGACGCGCTCCAAGTCGGCCTACGAACACCCGCAACCGCATGCCTGCTTCATCCAGTCCATCGGCGACGATCTGGTCGGCGAAGGCGGCATCATGGACCTGTGGGTGCGCGAAGCCCGCCTGTTCAAGTACGGCTCCGGCACCGGCACCAACTTCTCGAATCTGCGCGCCGAAAACGAACCGCTGTCCGGCGGCGGCAAGTCTTCGGGCCTGATGAGCTTCCTCAAGATCGGCGACCGCGCGGCGGGCGCGATCAAGTCCGGCGGCACCACGCGCCGCGCGGCGAAGATGGTGGTGGTCGACGTCGATCACCCCGACATCGAAGCCTTCGTCAACTGGAAGGTGACCGAGGAACAGAAGGTCGCCGCCCTGGTGGCCGGTTCCAAGACCGTCTCCCGCCACATGAAGGCGGTGATGGCCGCGTGCCACGGCGGCGCCGACGGCGACGACGACACGCGCTTCGAGCCCAAGGAGAACGCCGCGCTGAAAAAGGCCATCATGGCCGCGCGCCGCGCCCACGTGCCGGAAAACTACGTCCAGCGCGTGATTCAGTTCGCGCGTCAGGGCTATACCGAAATCCACTTCCCGGAGTTCGACACCGACTGGGATTCGGAAGCCTACCTGACCGTGTCGGGGCAGAATTCCAACAACACCGTGCGCATCACCAACGACTTCCTGGAACGCGTTCTGCAGGACGGCGAATGGGAGTTGATCCGCCGCACCGACGGCGTCGTGCACAAACGCATCAAGGCCCGCGACCTGTGGGAAGACATCGGCAACGCCGCCTGGGCATGCGCGGATCCGGGCATCCAGTTCGACACCACCATCAACGAATGGCATACGTGCCCGGAATCGGGACGCATCAACGCCTCCAACCCGTGCTCGGAATACATGTTCCTGGACGACACCGCCTGCAATCTGGCGTCGCTGAACCTGTACACCTTCCAGAACAAGGCCGACGCCACCCTGAACGTTCCCGCGTTCGAACACGCGGTGCGGCTGTGGACCGTGACCCTGGAAATTTCGGTGCTGATGGCGCAGTTCCCGTCCGAACAGATCGCGCGGCTCTCCTATGAGTACCGCACCCTGGGTCTCGGTTTCGCCAACATCGGCGGCTACCTGATGGCGGCGGGCATCTCCTACGACTCCGACGAAGGCCGTGCGCTGTGCGGCGCGATCTCGGCGCTGATGACCGGCGTGTCCTACGCCACGTCCGCCGAAATGGCCGGAGAACTGGGCGCGTTCCCGGGCTTCGACAAGAACCGCGACGCCATGCTGCGGGTCATCCGCAACCACCGCCGCGCGGCGCATTCCGACGCCTCCGGCTACGAGGCCCTGTCGGTCCTGCCGGTGCCGCTGGACGTCGACAACTGCCCCGACGGCGCGCTGACCATGGCCGCCCGCGACTCCTGGGACCGCGCATTGGAACTGGGCCAGCTCAACGGCTTCCGCAACGCCCAGACCACGGTTCTCGCCCCCACCGGCACCATCGGTCTGGTGATGGATTGCGACACCACCGGCATCGAGCCCGACTTCGCCCTGGTGAAGTTCAAAAAATTGGCCGGCGGCGGGTACTTCAAGATCATCAACCGCATGGTTCCGGCGGCCCTGGAGCGCCTCGGCTACGACGACGCGGAAATCGAAGCCATCGAACGCTATGCGCTGGGCCATGGCTCGCTCAAGAACTTCGACGGCAAGATCACCCACGCCGCGCTGAAGGACAAGGGCTTCACCCCTGACGCCATCCAGACCCTGGACGCGGCGCTCAAGGACGCGTTCGACATCAAGTTCGTGTTCAACAAGTGGACGCTCGGCGAGGAGTTCTGCACCAACGACCTCGGCATCCCGGCCGCGCAGCTCAACGACATGTCGTTCGACATGCTGGCGCACCTGGGCTTCACCAAGGACGACGTCGAGGCCGCCAACACCTATGTGTGCGGCGCGATGACGCTGGAAGGCGCGCCGCACCTGACGGACGCGCACCTGGCGGTGTTCGACTGCGCCAATCCGTGCGGCCGCAAGGGCAAGCGTTCGTTGAGCGTGGAAAGCCACATCCGCATGATGGCGGCGTCCCAGCCGTTCATCACCGGCGCGATCTCCAAGACCATCAACATGTCCAACAGCGCCAGCGTGGACGACTGCAAGGAAGCCTACATGATGTCCTGGCAGCTGGGCCTCAAGGCCAACGCGCTGTACCGCGACGGCTCCAAGCTGAGCCAGCCGCTACAGGCGTCCCTGCTCGAAGGCGTGGAAGACGACGAAGAGGAAACCCTCGCCGAGGCCTATGCCGCCAACCCGGCCGCCGCCGCCCAGGCGCAGATCATCACCGAACGGGTGATCGAACGTCTGGTCGAGCGCGAAAAGCTGCCCGACCGGCGCAAGGGCTACACCCAGAAGGCCATCGTCGGCGGACACAAGGTGTACCTGCGCACCGGCGAATACGACGATGGACGTCTGGGCGAAATCTTCATCGACATGCACAAGGAAGGCGCGGCGTTCCGCTCGTTGATGAACAACTTCGCCATCGCGCTGTCGATCGGCCTGCAATACGGCGTGCCGCTGGAAGAATTCGTGGAAGCCTTCACCTTCACCCGGTTCGAGCCCTCGGGCCTGGTGGAAGGCAACGACACCATCAAGATGGCGACCTCGAT
This sequence comes from Alphaproteobacteria bacterium, assembly GCA_015231605.1. Classification (GTDB taxonomy): domain Bacteria; phylum Pseudomonadota; class Alphaproteobacteria; order Rhodospirillales; family Magnetovibrionaceae; genus JADGBG01. Next base: position 10,705 of record JADGBG010000085.1, read on the forward strand.
CCTGGACTACATCTTCCGCGAACTGGCCGTCAGCTACCTGCGCCGCAACGACCTGGCGCACGCCAAGCCGGGCGATTTGATGCCGGACGCCCTGGGCCAGGGCCACGACGAAAGCGACCTTTCCGAGGTGGAGGAAGCGATCAACGCGGTCGAAAAGCTGACCTCCCAGGGCTTCGTGCGCTCGCAGAAGCTAACCGTCATCACCGGCGGCGCGAACGAGAAAAAGGCGGCGCAAGCCACCGCGCAGGCGGGCGCCCAGCAGACCACCGAGGCCGTCGCGGCGGCCGGCGGCGGCTACGGCGGCACGGTGACGCACACCACCAAGTCCATGCCGCTCAATGTCGAGGCCACCTTGGTGGAAACCGTGGACATCCACCTCGAACGCGTCCGCGAAGCCCGCATGCGCGGCTACGAAGGCGACAGCTGCCCCGACTGCGGCAACTTCACCCTGGTGCGCAACGGCACCTGCCTCAAGTGCGACACCTGCGGCGCGACCACCGGGTGTTCATAACACCCGGCGGCCTCGCCTCCGGTTTTCGTGTGGGGACACCCCACACCCCGGGCGGCGCGACCACCGGCTGCTCGTAAGGGATAAGACTACTCCGGGCCAAACCTCAAACTTGGCTTCACAAGAAAGGCGCGACGGGAAACCGCCGCGCCTTTTTGGTTGCCGACTTTTGATCGCGTCATTCCCTCGAAGGCGGGAATCCTGGAATCCCCACAAGACTTCCGCGTGCGAGGGAGTGACACGACTAAAGGGGATAGTTCAACGCCTAACCATCCAAGAAACATGTAGCGCCTTCTCATGAGCGCTAGGCGCAAAGTGCAAGCCCTCCACTCCGATACATCGTGCCAAGCAGAAATGATGAAAAAAGAGCCTAGAATTATATTTTTACGGCATTTTTTCATTGAATGCCGTGCTACCGCCGATTAATATGCTTAGTGAAACGTGTTTAAAAAGAGAACATGGTTCACTTAGTAACACATTTTTCTGTGTTTGTCAAGATGTGACAAAAACAGAAAAGCGGGGCCATAATGACCCCGCTTTTCGTAGGGTGATGGACCAGAATGTTCCAGATCCCATGATTGGGCCGAAACTGGTACGTCACCTCTTCCAAGACACACCATAGCTTTCGGCCTTGTAATTTTCAATTCCGGAAACCCCGGATGAAAGATGTAAGTTATGGCGAAGAAAACTTCTTCTTCACGCACATCCACCCTTGCCTCAAAAGTCCTTAGCGGCACAAAAAAACCGACAGCAAAGGAAATTAAATCCCTTGCCGCATCGGTACTAGCGCAAGATGAAACAAAGGGACAAAAGGGCAAATAGCCTCCCCTTTTAAAAAAAAACGGGGACATAGTATTAATTTCACGAACATCTCGCGCGCATAAGCAGGGACAAGATCC
>JADGBG010000086.1 GCA_015231605.1 Alphaproteobacteria bacterium
CCGACCTTGCCGATATCCAGGGCCATGGCGGTGTTGAACAGCTTGAAGGTGGAGCCCATCTCGTAGACGCCCATGGTGGCGCGGTTGAAGCCCGCGTCGCCCTGGGACTGCGCCGGGATGTTGGGATTGAAATCGGGCAGGGACGCCATCGCAAGAATTTCCCCGGTCCCCACGTCCATCACCACGCCCGCCGCGCCCTTGGCCTGGAAGCGGTCCTTGGCGGCCATCAATTCCTCGTGCAGGATCGACTGCACGCGCATGTCCAGCGACAACCGGACGTCCTCGCCCCGTCCGCCCAGACGGCCGTCGAAGGTGCGTTCGATCCCGGCCATGCCGCGCCCGTCCACGTCGGTGTAGCCCAGTACGTGGGCGATCATGCCGCCGTGGGGGTAGACGCGGTGCTCCTCCTCGCGAAATTCAAATCCCGGCAGGCCCAGACGGTTGACCTCCCACACCTGTTCGGGCGTCAGATTGCGGGCCAGCCAGCGGAACTTGCCGGGGCCGTTGATGGTATCCTCCAGCTTCTTGGCGTCCAGGTCGGGCAGACCTTCCGCCAGGCGCTTGGCCGTCTGCTTGACCGAGCCCACCTTGCGGGCTTCCTCCGGGTTCACGTAGAGCGACTGCGTCGGCAGGCTGGTGGCCAGGATGTTGCCGCCCCGGTCCAGGATGTCGCCGCGCGTCACCACCGGCGCGGGCTGACTGACCAACCCGGCCGAGGTCCAGCGGCTGGCGACGTCGCCGCCATGGCGCGCCAGATCGACCAGCCGCGCGCCCAGCACCGTGAACGCCAGGGCGAACATCACGCCGGTGACCAGCAGGCGCGTGCGGCCCTGGTCCAGGGCCTGTTTGCGCGCGCTTTCCATGCGGATGCGCTGGGGGTCCAGGGCTTCGAACGGAATCTCCTGTTGGGCGAACAGATCGGATTTCATGGCTCGACCTCCTCATGCGGGACCACGGCGCGCACCGGCAGGGTCGTGACGGCATCGGGGGAGATCACCTGATTCGGCGTCATGGGGCCGAACCCCAGGTGCTCGGCGGCCAGCTTCTTGATGCGCGCGGGGTCGTTCAACGTCGCCCATTCGGCGCGCAACACATGCAGCGCGCGGCGCTCTTCGTCCAGCTCGCGGGTGAGACGCTTGTGCTGGTCCTCCAGATCCTGAACCTGGTACTTCACGGAAAACAGCACCATGGAAATGCCGCCCGCCAGAACCAGGAACAGCACCGTCGCATGGCGCAAAAACCCGGATTTCACGCTCATGAAGCCATCCTCCCATCCTCGCCCCAGGCCGGGGCGGCGGTGCGTTCAGCCACGCGCAGACGCGCCGAGCGGGCGCGCGGGTTGACGCGGCATTCGTCCCGGCCCGGCTTGATCGCGCCCTTCTTGATCAGGCGGAAGGTCGGCTGCGGGCCCATCGCCCCGTCATCCGGCATGTGCCGCGACGGGTTCGGCAGGTTGCCGGACCGTTCATTGAGGAACGCCTTGACGCGCTTGTCCTCCAACGAATGGAACGCCACCACCGCCAGCCGTCCGCCGGGCGCCAGCAGGTGCTCGGCCCCGGCAAGGCCGCGGTCGACCTCGCCCAGTTCGTCGTTGACGTAGATGCGCAGGCCCTGGAACGTGCGCGTCGCGGGGTGGATGCCGTCGCCCGACTTGCGCACCACCGAGCACACGATGTCGGCCAGCTGCGCGGTGCGGGTGATGGGCTGCTCCGTGCGGGCCTGGACGATGGCGCGGGCCACGCGGCGCGAATGCCGTTCCTCGCCGAATTGATAGATGATGTCGGCCAGTTCGCCTTCGCCCAGCGCGTTGACCGCGTCGGCGGCGCTGGGGCCGCTTTGTTCCATGCGCATGTCGAGCGGCCCGTCCTGCATGAACGAAAAGCCCCGTTCGGCCTGGTCGAGCTGCATGGACGACACGCCCAGGTCAAGCGCCACGCCGTCCACGGCGCCGACGCCTTGGGCGTCCAACAGATGGAACATGTCGCCGAAGCGCCCCTGGACGACGCGCAACCGTCCGCCGAATTCGCGTTCCATGTCGCGCGCCCGACGGATCACGTTCGGGTCGCGGTCGATGCCCCAGACAACGCAATCGGCGGCTTCCAACATGGCGCGGGAATAGCCGCCGTTGCCGAAGGTGCCGTCCACGTAGACGCCGCCGTCGCGGGGCGTGATGGAGTCCAGGACCTCGCTCAGCAGCACGGGGATGTGGGGCGCGGACATGGACGTCACCCTCCCCGCTTGCCGGACATGGCGTTCACGCCCTTGCCGGGCATAGTATTCGCGCCCTTGCCGGGCATAGTATTCGCGCCCTTGCCGGGCGACAGAGTCAGCGTCGCCCCCTGGGCGCGGGCGCGCTCCAACGCGCCGCCCCGGTGTTGGGCGTAGGCGTCGGGCGACCAGATCTGAAAGCGCGATCCCCGGCCGACGAACAGCGCCTCGCCATCCAACCCCGCATGATGGCGCAATTCGGTGGGCAGGCTGATCCGCCCTTCCGGGTCGAACGCCAGTTGGTGCGCGCTTTCCAGCGTGATGGCGGCGATGTCCTCCTGGTCGTCGGAGAACAGGTCCAGGTTTTCCTCAAGGCTGTCGGCGAGGCGCTGCATGAAGCCCTCGTCCGCGCCTTCCAGCGCCGGGAACTTGAAATAGGGATAGATGTAAACGCCCGCGAAGCCGCCCTGCCCGCCGGTGGCGAGCACGGCCTCGCGGAAAGGCTTGGGCACCGAGACCCGGCCTTTCTTGTCGATTTTGTTGAGGTGACGGCCGACCAGAAGCGCCATGTCACTCCCCCTAAACGATGCATCGGTCCGTCCGGATGGACGGATTGCGGCCCCGGCCCTTGATTCGTTGCGCCCCCGCCCCCTTGGCGAAGCCCGCCCCGCTTGGTCCGAAGCCCCCGCGGCTGCGCCGGTCTTGCGCCGGCCGCCCCCACGGCTCCCATTGGTTCCTAATGGGGTATCATGGGATATTATGGGAGTCAATGGGCAACCGTGGTCAGTGATGGTCGTCACTGGCCCGCTCCGCCCCCGCGAACCGGGACTTTTCCACATGGACGGCGGCGGCCTGGGCGGTTAATGTCCGCTCACGCGTTTTCGACTTTGAAGAGGATTTCACCATGTCTGACGTTGGCGGCATCGCCGGAGACCGTTTGCGCTCGTTCGTGGAACGCATCGAGCGCCTGGAAGAGGAAAAGGCCGCGCTGGCGGCGGACATCCGCGAAGTCTATTCCGAAGCCAAGGGCACCGGCTTCGACGTCAAGATCCTGCGCCAGGTCGTGCGCCTGCGCAAAATGGACGTGTCCGAACGCCAGGAACAAGAAGAGATCCTGGATCTCTATAAGCGCGCGCTGGACATGTAATCCCGCCGCCAACCGGCCGCCCGAATCATGCTGAAATCGTCCGACGCGCCTGCGCGGGAATGGCGGCATTGAGCAGCCCCCAACGCACGCCCGACACCGGCGACATCACCCCCACCCCACCGAGGGGCTCGGGGTGGTTCATGAGTATCGTGCCCCGTCCCCGTTTATTGCCTGCGTTCGAGCCGGTGCGGCGGCGGCTTGAACAAAACGCCCGTAACGGGCAACATCTTGCAATCGGGCTCTCCTTATGAATGGAGGGAGCGCGGGGCGGGGTTCAGGCCGATCAATTTTCCTGAAATTCGTTCAATAGGTAAAAAACGGGCTGGTGTCATGGCGGACAAACGCGAACATTCCCCCCTTGTTCCCATCGTCAAATGGGTCGGCACGCTCTTCGGCGTCACGGGCGCGGTTCTCATGGCCATGAACATTCCGATTTCGGGGTGGGGGTTCGTCCTGTTTCTCGTGTCCTCGACGGCCTGGACGAGCGCGGGCGTGATGACGCGGGACTACAGCATCATCGTGCTCTATGCCGTATTCACGGCCATCGACCTGCTTGGCATCTATCGCTGGCTGATCGCCTGACCGTCACGTCCGCCCCGTGATGTCCCGGGCCAGGATTCGGTCGTACACCACCACGTGGCGATACAGACCATCAAGCATGGCGATGAACCCGTGCTTCCAGCGGGAAAGCTCCTGATCGGGCAATGACTCCACGTGTTGCGCCAGATCCTCCAGGATTCTTTGATGCTCGCAAACATGCTGCTTCACATGGTCTTTGCCGAGATTTTCGGCCAAACGTTCCTCATTGGAAAAGTGCCGGTCGATCAACCCGACGTAGTCGCGCAGCAGCGGCAGCAGGACGTCGCTACTCTCGCCGCGCATGAGGCGCATGTGAATGTCGTATCCGGCCTTGCTGATGGCGTCGTGTTCGGCGTCGATCTCGTCGATGCCGACTTTGTACAGGCCTTTGATGTCCACCATGAACAACACCTCCACCGCGTGATCGCACGGGTTCGGCGCGAATGGTATCTCATGCGCCGCACATATACCATAAGCCGTCTGTCTGACACGAAGCTGACGGCAAGGTGTTTATCAAAGGATTCGCTTTTGCCCGAATCACTCGCCCCCGAGGCCGCGTTTGATCCTGCGCCATGCGCGGACGTTTTTGTTGTGTTCCGACAAGGTCGCCGCGAAGACGTGTCCACCCGTGCCGTCGGCGACGAAGTAGAGATCGTCCGCGTCCGCGGGAAAGATCACGGCGCGCAACGAATCCCGTCCCGGGTTGGCGATCGGCGTGGGCGGCAGGCCATCGACCTGGTAGGTGTTGAAGGGACTTTCGATCTTCAGATCGTCGCGGGTCAGCGCCCGCCCCAACGCCCCGATGCCGTTGGTCAGGGCATAGACCACCGTCGGGTCGGATTGCAGGCGCATGCCTTTGCGCAACCGATTGAGAAACACCGCCGCGATGCGCGGACGTTCTTCGTCCACGCCGGTTTCCTTTTCCACGATGGAGGCCAGCGTCACCACGTCAAGCGGGGATTGCAGTGGGAAATCCCCGGGCCGCTGGGACCACAGCGACATCACCTGGGCGGTCATGTCGTCCATCATGCGCCGGATCACCCCGTCGCGCGCGTCTCCCCATGCGTAATGATAGGTTTCCGGCAGGATCTGCCCTTCGTCGGGAACGACGGTGATGCTCCCGGCCAAGCCCTCGGCGTCCTGCACCAGCAGCAAGGCCTCGGCGACGCTGAGTCCCTCGGCCACGGTCAGCTTGCGCACCACGGTTTCGCCGCTGACCAACAACTCCAGGACCTGGGCGATGGATGCGTTCGCGGGAACGTCGAATTCCCCGGCGCGCAGGCGCGTATGCACGTTGATCATCCGCGCCCACACCTTGAAAACACGGGGATAGCGCGTCACCCCCGTCTGCCACAGGCGATTGGAAATGGCGTTTACGCCCATGCCGGGTTCGATCAGCAACCGCACGGCGTGCGCGTTGGCGCCCGGTTCCCGGGCCTTGGCCTGAACGTAAAAAAAACCGCCCCCCAAAGCCACGACGGCCAGGAGGGCGGACACGAATACGAATGTCAGGGTGCGGCGCATGGTATTGCTCCCCCCCGGCCCAAGGCCTTAGCTGAAGGCCTTGAAGATCAGCGACGCGTTCGTGCCGCCGAAGCCGAACGAATTGCTCAGCGCCGCGCGGACCTTGCGTTCCTTGGCTTGGTGCGGGACCAGGTCGATGTCGCATCCCTCGTCCGGGTTGTCGAGATTGAGCGTCGGCGGAACCACGCCGTTTTGCACGGCGAGGATGGAGAAGATCGCCTCCACCGAGCCGGCCGCGCCCAACAGGTGACCGATGGCCGACTTGGTCGACGACATGGAAATGTTGTTCACCGCCGGGCCGAAGGCGCGCTTGACCGCACCCAGTTCGATCACGTCGGCCATGGTGGAGGTGCCGTGTGCGTTGACGTAGTCGATGTCTTCGGGATTGAGGCCCGCGCGCTTCATGGCGGCGGTCATGCACCGGAACGCGCCGTCGCCGTCCGGGGTCGGCGCCGTGATGTGATGGGCGTCGCCCGACATGCCGTAGCCGACGATTTCGGCGTAGATCTTGGCGCCGCGCGCCTTGGCGTGCTCCAATTCCTCGAGCACCACCACGCCCGCGCCCTCGCCCATGACGAAGCCGTCACGGTCCTTGTCCCACGGGCGCGACGCCCGGGTCGGCTCGTCGTTGCGCAGGGTGCTCAGCGCCTTGGCCTGGGCGAAACCCGCCATGCCGATGCGGCAGCACGCGGCCTCGGCCCCGCCGGCGACCATAACATCGGCGTCTTCCCACATGATCAGACGCGCGGCGTCGCCAATGGCGTGCGCGCCGGTGGAACACGCCGTCACGACCGCGTGGTTCGGGCCCTTGAAACCGTATTTGATGGACACCTGACCGGACACCAGATTGATAAGGCTGGCCGGGATGAAAAACGGGCTCAGCTTGCGCGGCCCCCCCCCGCCTTCGCAGTCGACCGTCAGCGAGCCGCGCGCGATTTCCGGCAGCCCCCCGATGCCCGACCCGATCAGCACGCCGGTGCGGAACCGGTCCTCGTCCGTTTGGGGGACCCAGCCGCTGTCTTCCACCGCCTGCTGCGCGGCGGCCATGCCGTAGACGATGAAGTCATCGACGCGGCGGCGTTCCTTGGGCGAAATGTAGGTGTCGGGATTGAAGAGCCCCGGCCCGTCGCCCGTCGGCACCTGCCCCGCGATCTTCGCGGGAATGTCCGACACGTCGAAGCTTTCGATGGCGTTGATGCCGGATTCGGCGTTGAGAAGCTTGTTCCAGGTGGCTTCGACACCGTCCGCCAAAGGCGAGACCATACCGAGCCCGGTGACCACTACACGACGCATGCTGTCCCTCGTCTTCGATCCTTATCGTGAACGACCATATGCCCGACACTTCATGACAAGCCCATGACGTTCACCACCCCAAAGACGGAAAAGGCGGGGAACCGCTGGCCTTGTCGCCGCAGCCCTCCGCCCCTGTCCGCCGGAGAACTCAGGAGTTCTCGGTGATGTAATCGATGGCGTTCTGAATGGTGAGAATTTTTTCGGCGGCGTCATCGGGGATTTCGCAACCGAACTCTTCCTCGAAAGCCATCACGAGCTCGACCGTGTCCAGGCTGTCCGCGCCCAGATCGTCAATGAAGCTGGCGTTCTCGGAAACCTTGGATTCGTCCACGCCAAGGTGCTCAATGACGATCTTCTTCACGCGCTCTGCGACATCACTCATGTCTGAAATCCTCGAATTAAAGCGTTGTTGATAAACGATAAAATCTCACCTCGAACGCCCCTTCGGAACTGTCGTTCCCCAAGTGGGCGCCCGCGGCGCCGATTTTGAAACTTCGGACTTCCCCAACAAGGAAAGCAAGGTTTCGTAACACACTTTTCCGGGCTTTGCCAGTACTCGAAAACGCGAAGTTTTCCCTGCTTTCGGTGGACCCGGAAAGGTCCGTCAGATCATCGCCATGCCGCCGTTGACGTGCACGGTCTGACCGGTGACGTAGGCCGCTTCGCCACTGGCCAGATAGACCACGGCGGCGGCGATGTCGTCGGGCGTTCCCATCGCGCCGGCAGGGATACGGCTCAGGATGCCGGCCTGTTGCTGCTCGTTAAGCGCGTCCGTCATCGGCGTGGCGATGAAGCCCGGCGCGACGCAATTCACCGTGATGCCGCGCGGCGCGACTTCCTGCGCCAGGGATTTGGACATGCCGATCAGCCCGGCCTTGGAGGCGGCATAGTTGCACTGCCCCGGATTGCCGGTGACGCCGACGATGGAGGTGATGGAGACGATGCGCCCGAAGCGCGCCTTCATCATGCCCTTGAGGCACGCGCGCGACAGTTGGAACGCGGACTTGAGGTTGACGTTCAGCACGGCGTCCCAGTCTTCGTCCTTCATGCGCATGGCCAGCGTGTCGCGGGTGAGCCCTGCGTTGTTGACCAGGATGTCCACCCCGCCCATGGCGGTGGTGGCGTCCGCGACGAGTTGCTCGGCCGCGCCGTCTTCGCCCAACCGCGCGGGCGTCACATGGGCGCGTTCGCCCAGTTCCGCGGCCAGCGCGCGCAACGCGTCTTCGCGCGTGCCCGACAGCGCCACGTCCGCGCCCTGCGCGTACAATGCCTTGGCGATGGCCCCGCCGATGCCGCCCGAAGCGCCCGTCACCAGCGCCCGCTTGCCCGTCAAATCAAACATGTCCGTTCCTCAAATCCGTGTTTCGTTTGGTGGCGCGCGCGCCGCTTACAGAGACGCCAGGAAAGCCTCGATGTCGTCGGGGCCTTGCACGTTCGCGCCTTCGATGGCGGGGTTGCGCTTGACCATGCCGGACAGCACCTTCCCCGCACCCACTTCGACCATCGTGTCGACGCCCAACGCCACCATCTTCGCCACGCTTTCGCGCCAGCGCACGGTGCCCGTCACCTGACGCACCAACAGATCGCGAATCACCGCCGGATCGCTGACGGGTTCGGCGAGGACGTTGGCGATGAGCGGTACCACGGGCGCGTTCATGGCGACGCCCGCCAGGGCCTCGGCCATCACGTCGGCGGCGGGCTGCATCATGGCGCAATGGAACGGCGCGCTGACCGGCAGCATGATGGCGCGCTTGGCGCCGCGTTCCTTGGCCAGCTCGGCGGCGCGTTCGACCGCGGCCTTGGCCCCGGAAATCACGACCTGTCCCTCGACGTTGTCGTTGGCGGGCGTACAGACCTCGCCGTCCCGCGCGGCCTCGGCGGCCACGGCGGCGGCGGCGTCCCAATCCAGGCCCAAAAGCGCGGCCATCGCGCCCTCGCCCACCGGCACGGCGGCCTGCATGGCGGAACCGCGGGTGCGCAACAGCCTCGCCGTGTCGCCGATGCTGAACGTCCCGGCGGCGGCCAGCGCCGAATACTCGCCCAGCGAATGACCGGCGACGTAAGCGGCCTGAGCACCCAAATCGAAGCCCCGGTCCTTGAGCACGGCGAACGCGGCCAGCGACACGGCCATCAATGCGGGCTGGGTGTTGGCGGTGAGCGTCAGGGCGTCCTCGGGTCCGTTGAAGATGACGTCGGAGAGTTTCTCGCCCAGCGCGTCGTCCACTTCGTCGAACACGGCCTTCGCGGCGGGAAAGGCGTCATACAATTCCTTCCCCATGCCGACGGCCTGAGAGCCCTGTCCCGGAAACACCAAAGCGCGCGTCATGTCCGCCCCCTTACAGATCTAAATGAATGAAATCCGGCGTCTTCCTACACCAGCGGGACGAGGAGTCAAGCCACGAACGCGGACGCCCGGGCTGCGTCATTCGCCGCGCACGTCCTCGACCATTTCCTCGAGACGTTCGATGTCCTTGATCACCAGGGCGTCTTTCTTGCGCTCGACGATGCCCTGGCGCGCCAGGTCATTCATCACGCGCGCCACCGTTTCGCGCGTGGTGCTGACGCGCGAGGCCATGTCGCCGTGAACCGGGATGGGGCTGATCGACGCGGTGACGCCGTCGGGGCTCACCAGCCGGGCCTGACGCAGCAATTCCGCGTGAATGCGGTTGTTCGCGCCCAACGTCGACAGATCCATGATGCGCGACGTCGACATGCGCACCAGATGCGCCAGATGCTTCATCAGCTTCAGCGCGATGTTGGGGTGGTTGAGGATCATGTCTTGGAACTGCTTGTGCGACAGCGCCGCGATGCGGGTATCGGCGATCGCCATGATGCTGGCGGAACGGGGCAGTCCGTCGATGGCGGCCAGCTCGCCGAAATGGCTGCCGGGGCCCAGATCGTCAAAGGTGATTTCCCGGCCCGACAAGGAATAGTTCACCACGCGCACCCGTCCGTCGGTGACGAAATGGATGTCGCGGGTGTCGGCGTGCTGATCGATGATCTGCTCGCCGGCGGCGTAACTTTTCCAGCTGCAGTTCTTTTCGACGACGTCGATTTCCGCGTCGTCCAGTTCCGACAGCAAGGTGATCATGTTCAGTGAATCGCTCACGTGCCTTCCCCCATGGGCGGCTTGAACCGGCCCTTTTTGATGAGACCCCTACAGTTAACCAATTTTTGAGGTTTGTTCACAAGAATCTTTATTGTTCCGCGTATTGTTATGATCATTTCACGATCCAGACGTGCGGGGGACGGGGGGCTGTACGGCAAGGACAAACCATGGCGAAACCGGCGGCCAAAAGCCTTTTGGCGGATGCGGAACGCTTGACCGACGAGGGCCCGGCGCTGGGGGCCATCGCCAATCCGCGCGCCAGCACCGTGGAACAGGAGCTGACGATGCTGCGCGGCACGTTCGCCCGCTCCATCTGCAACGCCAACGGATTCGCCTCCGAGCGCGAACGCGACGCCTGCGCAGACGGGGTGCCTTGCGACCGTGTCACGGAATGCCTGGCCCAGGCGGAAAAGGCGATCCGACACCTGCGCTCCGACTAAACCACCATCGACACGCCGCCGCGTCTTGGGTCGCCGCCGCCGTCCAGCAGACCGCGCGCGCGGTGGAACTCCACCGCGTGGACCCCGCCGAAGAACAGGTTGACGTCGTCCCACAGCTTGCACGGATCGAAATCCCGGGCCAGGCGTTCACGCACGCCGTCGTCGAAGCCGGGCTCCACGTTCATCACGCCGCGTTCATAGTGGATGCGCGGCAGGGCGACGGCCTCGCGCACCCGGATGTCGAATTCCAGGACGTCGAGGATCACCTGAAGCACCGCGGTGCGGATGCGGTTCGATCCCCCCGATCCCAAGGCCACCACCATGCCGTCGTTACGTTGCACGAGGCTGGGGGCCATCATGGACGACATGCGGGTGTTTTCCGGCCATTTCTGGAAGCCTTGGGGATTGATGTCCTCTTCGCCCAACATGTTGTTGAACATGATGCCCGTCCCGGGCGCGATGTAGCCCGATCCTTCGCCGTTGGACACGGTCAAGGACGCGGCGTTGCCGGCCGCGTCGACGACGCTGATGTGCGTGGTGCCGCGATGCGCGGGCGGATGGCCCACGACCTCGGCGCGGTAGCGTTCGAGAAACTGGGGATCGAGCAATTTGCGCGCCGCGCCGTCGGGGTTTTCGTTGAGACCGCCTTCCACCCGCGCCCGGTTGGTCATCGCCATGACTTTGGCCAGACGGGACAAATACTCGTAAGACCCGAAACCGAGCCGGTCGAGCGAGCTTTCCTCCAACAGCGCCAGCGCGAAGGCGATGAGGATGCCCCCCACCGACGGCGGCGGGTTGGTGTAGATGCGCGCGTCCGAGAATTCCATGAACAACGGGGCGCGCATGGCGATTTCGTAGGATTCGAAGTCGTTGCGATCGAGATGCCCGCCCTTGTCCTCGCAGTCCCGCGCCACGGCGGCGGCGACCTCGCCCTTGTAAAACAGGTCCTCGCCCTCGCACGCCAACACTTCCAGGAAGTCCGCCTTTTCGGGCAACCGCATGGTTTCGCCCGCGCGTATCAGGGCGTCCGGGGTCGTGGGGCTGGCGTATTGCGCGCGGCAGGCCGGGGTCGCCATGTAGATGGGCTTGACCACGTCGAAAATATAGGCCTGCAGGGGCGACAGCCTGAAGCCCTTGCGCGCCAGTTCCACCGCCGGGGCCACGATGTCGGACAGCGGCATGGAGCCGAGATCCCGGTGCGCGGCGAACGCGCCCTTGACCACGCCGGGCGTGGCGATGGCCCCCTGCCCGATGTGGAATTCCTGGGTCACGGCACCGAAATCGGCCAAAACCGGATAGAAATCCACTTCGGATTTCTTGAGCCTGGGCGTGTGGGCGAAGAAATCATAGAGAACCGGGCGCTGGTTGGCGCGGGCGGCCAGCAAAAACCCGCCGCCGCCCAGGCTGGACAGCACCGGCTCCACCACGGTGGAGGCGAACAGCGCCCCCAGCACCGCGTCGAACGCGTTGCCGCCCGAGCGGAGAATTTCCGCCGCCGCTTTCGCGGTTTCCGTGTCGCCCGCCGCGACGGCGCCTTTTTTGCCCGCGCCCATGCCCACGGCCATGTTTCTTTCACCCTACCGTTACGGAATGTGCGGAACCTATGCCAAACGCCATAGGATCGCCACCATTTATTCGTTAAGATCACGATATGTTGAAACTCACGTTGACGTCCGTCGTTCTGTCCCTGGCCCTCGCCGGTTGCGCGGCCGGGACTCAAGCCCGCTCTTCCCACGCCGATCCCGACGCCACGGGGGGGGCCTGCGTGCCGCGGGGCGCGTGGCTCGACCCAGCGCGGGGCCTCGCGGT
>JADGBG010000087.1 GCA_015231605.1 Alphaproteobacteria bacterium
TTGCACATGAACACCACCAAGGTTCCCTTTTCGCCCCGCACGTCGGCGAGGGTGTAGGTCTTGCCGTCCACGCCGGGCAGGCTGAAGTCGGGGGCGGGCGTGCCGAAATCGCAAATGGGGGTTTCCACGGCCATGTCATGTCCTCCTATGGCGTTCGTCCTGTCGGTTCGGGTGATGCGGAGATAGCGTCGAATTCCGCCGAATTCAATGCCCTGGATCATCTTAAGAAGAATTTAACCAAGTTGGGGGATTCTGGTAGTGTGTCCGAGTTGCGCATTCGGCCAGAAGGCCGCCGTTCCCGAACGGGACGCGGGCGATAGAACGAGGGGCCAGACATGTCCAAGCCATTTGCCGTCTCCATAGCCTTGATCGCCGTCGCCGTGGCGCTGTCGGCTTGCACGGACTTCTACGGCGTCGCGCCGCGCTCGGCCCTTAAGGCCGGGTCCAATCTCAGCATCGTCAGCACCGGCGTCACCATGGCCACGGACAAGACGCTGACGGATCATCTGGTGTCGTTTCACCGGAGCAAGGACTGCTCCACCGTGCGTCTGGAGCAAGGCCGGACCTATTGCCGGGAGGACGAACCCAATCCCGCACCGAACGTCTATTGCTATCGCACCTTGGCGGACGTGACGTGCTACCGCGCGCCCGAGCCCGGGCGTCCCGCCGAAGAGGAAGTCGGCACGGGGTTCTGATTGGGCCGTTCCGCCGCCCCTGGCCCTCTCTCAGCCATATGAGCGATTGACCCCCGCATGCGCCATGGGGGATAACGGTGGCGAGCCTTTTCGACCGTTAGCCGATTGTTCGCCCATGAAACGTCTTTTTCTCGCCACCGTCGTTCTGTTCATGATTGCTGGCGTGACGTTCTGGATGCTCGCCAAGCAGCAACATCCCCCCGCCGTGGTGGCGGCCGTCGTCGGTTCGTCTCCGTTCGACGCGATCCGTTCCAAGGCCGAAGCCGGCGATCCCAAGGCGCAGTTCACGCTGGGCGGGATGTATGAGACCGGTTCCGGCGTGGACGAGGACAGACGCGCCGCTTTCGACTGGTTCATGAAGGCCGCCGAACAGGGGCACGGCGAAGCCCTCGGCAAGGTCGGGTGGTGCTATGAAACCGGCTTCGGCGTGCGCGAGGACGTCTACAAGGCCGCCAAGTATTACCGTCTGGCGGCGTCCTTCAACAACGTCGCCGACGCGCAGTTCCATCTGGGCCAGCTCTATTTTTACGGCAAGGGCGTTCCCCACGATTACGGCAAGGCCATCGAATTTTATTCCCTGGCGGCGGCCCAGGGGCACGGCGGCGCGCAGTTCATCCTGGGGTCCATGTACGAAGAGGGGTGGGGCGTGAAGCAGGACCTGATCAAGGCCTACGCCTGGGTCAAAATGTCCCTCGCCCGCAAGGATCAAGCCTTGGCCGTGAACCGCAAGTACGATCCGGAAAAGAAACTGCCGAAGCTGATGGCGAAAATGAACAAGTTTCAGATCGGCGAAGGCGAAAAGCTGATCCGCGAACTCGGCAAGCGTTAGCCTTTTGCCAAACGCATCTTCACCAATCCTTTGAAATCGTTGGGATCCGCCACTTCGCCCTTGCGCAGGATTTCGACGCGGCCCTGGCGCGCCAGATGCACGGCCTGCTGCTTCACGGCCGTCATGTATCGCCGCCACAAATCGGGTCGGTCCTTGGGCTTGCGCTTCCCGTCCGCGATCTTCATCGCCACGTCCTTGAAGGACAGGGTCCGTCCGTCCGCCAGCATCCCGAGGATGACGGCGGCGACGGGGTCGTCCGTGGCGGGCTTTTTCGCGGGGTCGTCGGGGGTGTCGCTGGGGATGTCGTTGTGTGTCATGGCGCGCGGTATAGCGTCTTTCGCGCGGGTTGGAAAGAAAAGAAAAGCGGCCGTTCCGGGAATGCCGGAACGGCCGAGGCGACTGCGTTCATGTCCGTGCGCCTAGGCGGCGATGTCGTTCCGGCGCGCAAGCGGATAGAGCTGTTCGCTTTCCGCCTGGATGCGGTTCCAGATCAGGTTGAACATGTCGTCCGTTTCCTGGATGAATTCCCCGTGGTTGCCGACGCGCTGACCGCGTTTGCACCACTTTTCGGCATAGCGCTTGAACAGGCGCTTGATTTCCTTTTCGCCTTCGATGAAGCGATGAACCGTGGTGCGGGTCGAGCTGTCGTTGTTGGACAGCAACTGGGAATAGATCCGCTTGTTCTTGTTCATGTGCGCGTCGAACTTGTCCATGTAGCGTTCGAACAGCTCGCAGGCGATGTCCGTGTCGCACATCTCGCGGTCCTGAAACAGATACGTCAGGATCTTCGCCAATTCACCGATCTGGTGATTTTGTTCGTTCAGTTCGTCGAAAGAAACCATGTTACCTCCCCGATGCCTGTCGTCGCGTCCGCCCCCATACGGTCCCCCACGGACTCGTCACGCCGGGCCGGCGCATGGCATGCCAGTTAAAGTTCCATTTGCGTCATGCTGGCGGAACGTCCACGCGGCACGCGCTTGACGTAATTTTATATACGCACATCACACATCCGAATGCAATACGCAATCTGTGGGATTGTTGTTGTTTTTCAACAGATTAGCTATTTATTATATATGAAAAACCGAATATATGTTGCGTAACAAGACCCTCGCGCACGGTGGGGGGATCTGCTAATGGGTGCGCATGAGCGACGATCTCGACATCATCTGCGCCGTTCCGGCGCGCGGGACCATTCATGGCCCCCTGATCCCCTCCGACGGGCCCATTCGCCACGGCGGCGACATGGCGTGGGCGGAACGAACGTTCGGTGTGCCGGGGCACGTCCGGGGATGGTTGGATTTGTCGACCGGCATCAATCCCGTGCCCTATCCCCTGGAAGTCCCGCCCGGCGACGTTCTGGCCCGGTTGCCGGGCGCGGCGGACATGGCGGCGCTGGAGTCGGCGGCCCGTGGCGCCTATGGCGTTCCCGACGGGGCCGCCATCGTCGCGGCGCCGGGGACCCAGGCGCTCATTCAAATTTTGCCCACCCTGTTCCTGGCGGGCGACGTGACCATCATGGGGCCGACCTACGGCGAGCATGCCATGGCCTGGCGGGCGGCGGGGCATGCCGTGCACGGCGTGGCCTCGATCTGCGCCCAGGCGGCTTTACCCCCCCCTTACGGCGTGGTGGTCCATCCCAACAATCCCGACGGACGCGTGCAGACGGTGGAAGGCCTGACCGCGTTCGCCGAGGAAATGCACGAGCGCGGCGGCGTTCTGGTGGTGGACGAGGCCTTCGCCGATGTTTCGCCCGAGGTGTCCGTGACGTCCCATGCCGACACGCCGGGCCTAGTGGTGTTGCGCTCGTTCGGAAAGTTCTTCGGTTTGGCCGGGGTGCGCCTGGGCTTCGCCGTCACCACGCCCGATTTCGCCGCCAAATTGTCCGCCCGCCTGGGGCCCTGGGCCGTTTCTGGGCTGGCGTTGTGGGCCGGGGCGCGGGCGCTCGGCGACGGGCGCTGGATCGAGGACACCCGCCTGCGTCTGCGCCGGGACGCCGTGCGTTTGGATGGCCTTTTGGACAAGGCCGGGCTCGCGGTGGTGGGCGGAACGGATCTGTTCCGGTTGGTGCAAAGCCCCGACGCCCGCCAGGTGTTTGAAAAACTGGCCCGCGCCGGGATTCTGGCGCGCAGTTTCGACGACCATCCCAACTGGCTGCGGTTCGGCCTGCCTGGGGCCGAGGAGGACTGGGCGCGGCTTGAAGAGGCTCTGTCTTAAAGACTGTACGCCGTATGTCCGCCCTTGAGTTCCTGGTCGGCATCGATCATCTGGCCGGTGATTTGGCAGGCGGGGGAGGCGAGTTCCAGGAACAAGTGATCGATGGCTTGCGGGGCCTTGACGTCCTCGGGGTTTTCGCCGGGCATCGCCTCGGCGCGCATGGCGGTGCGGGTGCCGCCGGGGTTGATCAGGTTGACCCTGACGTTGGTCTTGCGGGTTTCTTGGGCATAGATGCCCGCGACCATTTCCAATCCCGCCTTGGACACGGCGTAGGAGCCCCAAAACGCCCGCGCCTGATGCCCGACGGACGACGTCACGAAGATCGCCCGGCCCGCGTCCGAGGCGCGCAGCAGGGGATCGAGCGAGCGGACCAGGCGCCAGTTGGCGGTGAGGTTGATGTCCATCACCCGCTGCCATTCCTTGGGGTCGAGGTGTGCGATCGGGGCCAGCGTGCCGAGGATGCCGGCGTTGCCCACCACGATGTCGAGTTTCTTGAAACGTTCGTAGATCGCGCCGCCGATCTTGTCGATGACGCCGAAGTCCGTCAGATCGCACGGCACCAGGGTCGCCGACTCCAGCCCTTCGGAACGCAGTTCGTCGTCCAGTTCCTCCAGCGCGCCCTGGGTGCGGGCGGTGAGGATCAGGTGCGCGCCCTGACGGGCGAAACACTTGGCCACGGAACGGCCGATGCCGCGCGACGCGCCGGTGATCAGGGCCACGCGGCCTTCGAGAATCTTATCGCTCATGGTGCTCTCATGCCTCGGACAGAAGGGTGAGTTGGGCGGGGCCGGGATTGCCTTCCTGGTCCACCAGCGAAATCGGATATGCCCCGGTGAAGCAGGCGTCGCAATATTGCGGGCATTCGGCGTTGCGGCTCTCCTCGCCCACCGCGCGGTACATGCCGTCGTGGGAAATGAAGGCCAGGGAATCCACGCCGATGTGCTTGGCCATCTCCTCGACAGTCATGCGGTGCGCCATCAACTGGTCCTGATGCGGCGTGTCGATGCCGTAAAAACACGGGTGCGTGGTGGGCGGGCTGGAAATGCGCATGTGCACTTCCGCCGCGCCGGCGGCGCGCATCATTTCCACGATCTTCACCGACGTGGTGCCGCGCACGATGGAATCGTCCACCAACACCAGCCGCTTGCCCTTGATCCAGGCGCGGTTGGCGTTGTGTTTCAGCTTTACGCCCAGATGGCGGATGGTGTCGTGGGGCTGGATGAAGGTGCGTCCCATGTAGTGGCTGCGGATGATGCCCAGGTCGAACGGAACGCCGGACGCCTCGGCGTAGCCGATGGCGGCGGGCACCCCGGAATCGGGAACCGGCACCACCATGTCGGCGTCGACATGGCTTTCGCGGGCCAGTTCCTGGCCGATCCGTTTGCGCACGGCATAGACGTTGCGCCCTTCGATGACGCTGTCGGGACGGGCGAAGTAGATGTATTCGAAAATGCAAAAGCGCGGCGGACGCGGTGAAAACGGCTTGAGGCTCTGTATGCCCTCACGGGAAATGACGACGATTTCGCCGGGTTCCACGTCGCGTTCGTAGGTGGCCCCGATGATGTCCAGCGCGCAGGTTTCCGACGCCAGAACGTAGGCGTCCCCGATGCGCCCGATCACCAAGGGGCGCACCCCGTACGGGTCGCGCACGCCGAGCAGCTTGTTGCGGGTCAGCGCCACCAGGGAATACGCCCCCTGGATGCGCTTCAGCGCGTCGATCAGACGGTCCAGGACCTTGCGGTAGTCGCTGGTGGCGATCATGTGCAGGATGGTTTCTGTGTCCGACGTGGACTGGAAGATGCAGCCGCTTTCCACCAGTTCATGGCGGCGCGTGCGCGCGTTGGTGAGGTTGCCGTTGTGCGCGATGGCGAAACCGCCGAACACCAGGTCCGCGAACAGCGGCTGGATATTGCGCATGGCCGTGCCGCCGGAGGTGGAATAGCGCACGTGCCCGATCGCCACGTCGCCGTCGAGGCGGTTGATCACGGCCTCGGAATTGAAGTTGTCGCCGACACTGCCGAAAGCCCGGTGGCTGTGGAAGGTTCCGCCGTTGAAGGTGACGATGCCCGCCGCCTCCTGGCCGCGGTGCTGGAGGGCATGGAGCCCCAGCGCCGTCAGCGCCGATGCGTCCGGATGGTTGTAGACCCCGAACACGCCGCATTCGTCGTGAAAATGGTCGTCATCCGGGAACGAGGCGGCGCGGGAACAAGTCGGGGAAGTCGGGTCAGGGCGGTCCATGGCGGCTCTTCGGTCGGCTGGCCAAATTATTGGCTGGTTTCAAACAAGCGGTCCATCTCGGAGCGTTCCTTGTTGTCGTACCCATCCGGTTTTTCGTCGGTCGCGGGCATTTTGGGAACGGCGTTGATGGCCTTATCGAACAGGCTTTGCCCGTCGGATTGGGGTTTCTCCCCGGTCTTGGGGGGCTGGCCCGGCGAGGGTTTGTGATTCTTGTCTTCGGGCACCAGGGCGCGCAGGGTGTCCGCCCCCTGGATGACGTAGGGCAGAGAGCGGGCCTCGAAGACGGATTTCGGCGGTTTTTCGTCGCCCAGGTACCATTCGTAGGCGATCCAGGCCAGGGACACCACGATCGCGCCTCTCAGCAGGCCGAAGATAAAGCCCAGAACCCGATCCAACGCCCCCAGGGCGCTTTCCTTGACGCCCGTGGAAATGCGCCGGGTCACCAGCGACAGGATGATCAATGCGCCCAGGAACAGCCCGATCCAGGTCACGATATAGGCGAGGCCCGGATCCTCGATGAATTGCATGGCGAAATGTTGCACGACCGGCGCGCCATGGGCGGCGGCGAAGAACGCGCCGACCCATCCGGCGATGGACAGGACCTCGTGCACGAAACCGCGCGCGAACGCGAACAGGCCCGAAATGGCCAAGGTGCCGATGACCAGGATATCGATCCAATGCATGCCCTGTCCGTTCCGCCCTACGTTTCGCTTTCGAACATGCGGACCATTTCGAACAGATGGTCCAGTTCGTCGGTCTTGATGCCCTTTGCGCCGATCTTGGCCTTGCCCCTGTTCTTCGGCACGACCGCGCGCTTGAAACCCAGTTTGGCGGCTTCCTTGAGCCGCCCTTCGGCGTGGCTCACGGCGCGCACCCCGCCCGACAGTCCGATTTCGCCAAAAAAGACGCAGCCGTCCGCCACAGGAACGCCGCTCAGCGACGACATCAGCGCCGCCGCCACGGCAAGGTCCGCCGCCGGTTCCGTCACCCGCAAACCACCTGCGACGTTCAAGTACACGTCGTTGGCCCCGATGGCAAGTCCGCATCGGGTTTCGATCACCGCCATGATCATCGAAAGCCGCGCGGAATCCCATCCCACCACGGCGCGCCTGGGCGTGCCCAGCGTCGACGGAGAGACCAGTGCCTGCACCTCCAACAGCATCGGCCGGGTGCCTTCCATGCCCGCGAACACGGCCGATCCGCTGACCGAGCGGTCGCGATCCGAGAGGAACAGGGCGGACGGATTGGAGACTTCCGCCAGCCCCGCGTCCGACATCTCGAACACGCCGATTTCGTCCGTCGCGCCGAAGCGGTTTTTCACCGCGCGCAGAATCCGGAACTGATGGCTGCGGTCGCCCTCGAAATACAGCACCGTGTCGACCATGTGCTCCAGCACGCGGGGGCCGGCGATCTGGCCTTCCTTGGTGACGTGACCGACCAGCAGCACCGGGAAGCCGCGCCGCTTGGACAGCCGGATCAGTTCCTGGGCCGAGGTGCGCACCTGCGCCACGGTTCCGGGCGCGCTTTCCAGGTTGTCGACGTACATGGTTTGGATGGAATCGATGATGGCGACGTCGGGCGGATCGTCGTCGAGCGTGGTGACGATGTCGCGCACGTTGGTGGCGGCGGCCAACTCCACCGGGGCTTTTTCCAAACCCAGGCGCGACGCGCGCAGACGCAGCTGGTCCACCGCCTCTTCGCCGGAAATGTAGGCCACGCGTCCGCCCTTCGCCAGATTGGCCGCCGCCTGCAACAAAATCGTGGACTTGCCGATGCCCGGCTCGCCGCCCACCAGGATGGCGGACCCCGCCACCATGCCGCCGCCCAGCACGCGGTCGAACTCTTCGATCCCGGTGGTTCGGCGGGGCGGGCGTTTTTCCGCGCCCTCCAGTCCGACGAAATTGATTCGGCGGCCCTTCTTGCCGCCCAGCCCCTTGGGCGTGTCGTCGCTGGGGGCTTCTTCAACCAGCGTGTTCCATGCGCCGCAGCTTTCGCATTTGCCCGCCCATTTGGGGAAGACCGCGCCGCATTCCTGGCAGACAAACTGGGTTTTAGCTTTGGCCAAGTCACGATCCCCAACGCCGGGTGAAGTCCCCACAGGTTTAGCCTGTTCGGGGCGGGATCACAAGCCGGGACGCGGGCGGGCAGATATGCTAGAATGGTGGAACGAGCCAAAGGGCAAGGGGACGCTGTCATGGCCGTGGAATTGCATTTCGACGATATCGACCTTTTGATCATCGATCCTTCGCACGAGGTGCGGCGCATATTGCGCAACATGCTGGCGGACCAGGGCTTTCGCCACATCTCCGTCGGTGCGAGCCTGGCGGATCTGTTCACCCGCATGGACGCGTCCATGCCGGATTTGGTGATCTCCGACGATCAACTGCCCGATGGGGATCTGTGCGACGTGGTGAAAAAACTGCGCCACCACGAGGTCGGCGGAAACCCGTTCGTGTCCATCATCGCCACCACCTGGCAACCGACACAGGAGGCGGTCCGGCGCATCGTCACCACCGGCGCGGACGATATTTTGATCAAGCCCATTTCGGCCACCAGCATGGTCCAGCACATCCTCGAACAGGTGAACCACCGCAAACCGTTCGTGGTCACCAGCAACTACATCGGCCCGGACCGGCGCAAGCCCGACAACCGGCCGTCCGACATTCCGCTGTTCCAGGTGCCCAACGTGCTGCGCGAAAAGGCCGTCAATTTCCGCACCGCCGCCATCAAGGATGTGCAGAAGGACATCGACGCCTACATCAAGATCGTGAACCTGGAAAAGCTCGACCGCCACGCCGACCAGTTGGAATGGCTGATGGAGAGGATTTTGTCCGAATTGTCCATCGACGCGGCGTCCCAGGCCGCGCGCGATCTCGTGGCGCACATGCTGGCGGTGGCGGAGGATGTCTCGCGGCGCATGGTGAACACACCCTATGCCCATGTTTCCGAACTGTGCGGGTCCCTGATCGAGGTCACCAAACGCATCCTGGAAACCGACGGTCCGCCCGCGCCCAAGGACGCCCAACTTCTCAAGCCCCTGGTCGAAGCCATCCACAAGGGCTTCCTGGAAAGCAACGCCGAGGTCACCGCCACCGTCCACGCCATCACCCAGTCGGTGAAGGAACGGCACGGCAAAGCTCCGGGGACGTGACCGGCTTCCCCCCACACGGGGCCCACCGGGCCCCCTTGTTTGGGTTGGGGGGCTTTGATGAAATTGTGTGTTGAAAGTCGGGACGGGAGACGTTTCAGGCGTCGCCGCCCGGTGTTTTGTCCGGCCAGAATTTCAGGCCGAGAAAGAACATGGCCGCCGCCGTCGCGCCCACGGCGATGGCCCATTCCCCCAGGAACGGCCATAGGCCACTGGCGACGATCAGGAAGACGAGGGCGCACAACATGGCCGCGGGTATCCCGGCGTCAGGCGCGGACCGCCATCTTGATGGGGCCTTCGGCGCGGCCGTGGATGAACTGGTCGACGTAGGGGTTGTCCGCCTTGTCGATGTCGGCGACGGGGCCCTGCCAGATGATCTTGCCCTGATACAGCATGGCGATGCGGTTGGCGATCTTGCGCGCCGACGCCATGTCGTGGGTGATGGACAGCGCCGTCGCGCCGACCTCGCGGGTGACCTTGACGATCAGGTCGTTGATGACGTCGGCCATGATCGGGTCGAGCCCCGTGGTCGGTTCGTCGAAGAAGATGATTTCCGGGTCCGCCGCGATGGCGCGGGCGAGGCCGACGCGTTTCTGCATGCCGCCCGACAGTTCCGCCGGCATGAGGTCGGCCACGGCCGCATCCATGCCCACCATGGCCAGTTTTTCGATGGCGATGTCCTTGGCCTGACTGCGGTTGCAGCGCTTTTCCGCCAGCAGACCGAAGGACACGTTTTCCCAGACGGGAAGGGAGTCGAACAACGCCGCGCCCTGGAACAGCATGCCGAACTTGCGGTTCACCCGCTCGCGCGAGCTTGAGCCCATGCCGACGACTTCCTCGCCATCGACCTTGACGGAGCCCTTATCGGGGCTCAGCAGGCCCAGGATGCACTTCAGCGTCACAGACTTGCCGGTGCCGGACCCGCCGATGATGACCACGCTTTCGCCGACGCCCACGTCCAGGTCGACGCCGTCCAGCACCACCTTGCGGCCGAAGGCCTTGGCCACGCCACGCAACTGGATTTTCGGCGTTTGGTTCATGACGTTGGCCTCAGTGTTTGGTGAAGAACATTTCGGTGAGGATGTAGTCGAAGCACAGGATCAGGATGCTCGCCGACACCACGGCGTTGGTGGTAGCCGTGCCCACGCCCTGCGCGCCGCCCTTGGAATTGTAGCCGTGGTAACACCCCATCAACGACACGATGAAGCCGAACACGGCGGCCTTGACGAGGCCGGAGTTGACGTCCTCGGCGGTGAGGAAGTCCCAGGTGTTCTGCAAATAGTTGGCGGCGTTGAAGCCCAACTTGTAGACCGCCACGAGGTAGCCGCCGAACACGCCGATGACGTCCGCCACCAAAACCAGGATCGGGAACATCAGGACGCCCGCGATGAGACGCGGCGCGACCAGGTATTTCATCGGGTTGGTCGACAAGGTGGTCAGCGCGTCGATCTGTTCCGTCACCCGCATGGTGCCGATTTCAGCGGCCAAGGACGCACCGATGCGCCCAGCCACCATCAGGCCCGCCAGCACGGGCCCCAGTTCTCGGGTGATGGACAGCACCACCACGTTGGCGATGGCGCCTTCGGCGGAAAAGCGCGCGAAGCCGGTGTAGCTTTGCAGCGCCAGAACCATGCCCGCGAACACGGCGGTGAGACCCACGACCGGCAGGGAGTAATAGCCGATGTCGATCATCTGGCGGCCGATGATGCGGGGATAGAACGGCGCGCGCACGGTGTGGCTGAGCCCCGATCCGGTGAACGTCAAAAGACGACCGGCGGTGGCCAGGAATTTCAAAAACACGCGCCCAATGGGTTGCAGCGGATTCATGGAAAGGACAACTCCCCCGACAAGATGACGCACCATAGCAAATCCGGGTGGGGTGTCAATTGAACCTGCCCGGCCCGATCCTCCAAATGCCAGCGCCTGGAGTTTGCGGAAAAGACCCTGGAGTGGGTCATGCCGGACGCCGACTACCTGTTCGGGGTCTTCCGCGCCCGTAAGCTACTCGACGGCATGGTGCCCAACGGCAAAGCCATCGACGAGCTGCAAGAAGGGGCCTGGGACCACCTCAAACACGCCACCGTCGAAAGCCTGCACGAGGCCCGGCAGGCGGCGTAACCGGAGGGTGTGGTAAACTGACGGCGTTCACCAGTCTCGGCAAACGGTACGCATCTTGAAGCGGGGCGATCTGCCCACAGTGTCGTGCGATTGGAACCCAGCCAATCCTTGCTTTCTCCCCTCACAATCCGCTGGAAATATCCGAGCTGCTGCGGTGAGTTCACGATCACATATGTCGACGACTAGAAAATCAAATCGCCATCGGTTCCGGCTTTTTCTATGCCGGCAAACCGCTTATGATGTCTGCACACTGTTTGATTGCATAACATGGGGCGCTGCAATGATTTTCAGAGGGTTCGGAATAAACGTCTTCGTCATCGCCACGCTGTGGAGCGCCTTGGCTTACGCTCAGGATGCGGCGGCCCCAAAAGCATTGGCAATTCCGAACGCCGAAGAGCTGATTCAGCACTGCTGGGATATATCTGAGGAAAAACGCGCTTCCGGCGTCACCTCAGTTATGAGAGAGGGACATCTTGACACTGCTCTATGTCTTGAAAATGAAATCATTGCACATGGGTCAGCGCTATTAACCACTCCCCCCTCGAAGGAGGACCTCCAGAAATTGTTGGAAACTTTGAGGTTCACCTATGGGGGGCTCTATTGGGACATGTTCAATGGAAACCGGGGGTGCAACCCATCTTGCGGCACCCTCAACCATACTCGGCACAATTGGGAATTGGCGAAACTCTATGAGAAAATTCTCGGCGACATCATAGAGTTGCGAAAAAAGTACGGAGTGTGATTTTCTGTATCCGACGCAAAAGCGGGGTAATCTATCCGCAGTCGGATTTGCATTGCGCAGGCCGCTGGATAGTGTCCCCGGACGTGGTGTATGAGACGGCTTGACGCCTGTCTCCGGCGGT
>JADGBG010000003.1:0-39044 GCA_015231605.1 Alphaproteobacteria bacterium
CCCTTGGCGGCGACGGCGCCGCCCTTGGCGGCTGCGCCGGCGGCGGCCTTGGCTTTCGCGGCGGCGGCAGCCTTCGCGGCCTTCGCCTTGGCGGCGGCGGCGGCTTTCTTGGCGTCGGCCATGCGCTCGAGGTTGTCGGCCATCATCTGAATTTCAGCGGCGCTTTTGCCCGCGACCAGTTCGTTCAAGGGAATCATGACTGTGCTCCGTTCTCCCATCGCCCTTCGGCAAATCTGTATGTCCGTATGCTAACCCATTGAATCCGGGCATTGCAAGCATCCTTATGGATTAAATTCACAAGAATCTTAAAAGAAACGCGTGTGCCGGACGCGGGGGGGGGATGTATTCCTAACCCCTTGAAATCACCCGCCAAACAGCCCCAAAAGACCGCCGATTCCAGCCGAGGTCGGTTCCGTGTCGGATTTGCGCAATTGCTTGAGCGCGCGGTCGATTCCCGGCACTTCGATGGTGCTGGACAGAACACTTTTGATCAGCCGGTTGGTCATGTCGCGAATCAGGAAGTCCGGGCTCTGGCGCAAATGGTCGATCAGGGGCGACGCTTCCGGGTCCATGAAGTCGTCATGGGTCAGGATCAGGTTCTCCCCGGTGAAATGCTGGGCGAACAGTTCGGGCGCCATCGTGATGGCGCGCAGCGACAGGGCGATCACCAGGATGGAGAAGTGATCCATCGTCGGGCCGTAATGGCGCACGCCGCGGGCGTGGTGTTGGAAGTTGACGCCGCCCAGAAGCACGGACTTCAGGCCCTTGAGCGCCGGTACGTACATGGAATCGTAGTCGATCAGCTTCAGCACGCCCTTGGACGTCACGATGATGTTGTCGTGTTTGAGATCACCGTGCGCCGTTTTGCGCGCCAACATGTCCAACGCCATGATGGCGAAGGCGCGGGTCAGCGCGGCCAGACCTTTTTGCTTGTTCTTGGCGGCCAGCATCTCCACCGCCGCCGCCAGGGTGTGGCCCTCGACCCAGGGCATCACCACCACCGGATAGTCGCCTTCCGCCGCGATGGACGATTTGACGTAGATTTCATACGGGCGATACTCGACGTCGATGAAATAGCTGGCCTTGGACTTGCGGATGTGCTCGCCGAGCGCCGCGTGGCGGCGCTCCAGGTCCGGCAGGTCGCGGATGAAGCACTTGACCGCCATGGTGTGCTCTTGCGCACCGGCGGTGCGGAACACGGCGGCGAAGTTTCCGGCCATGAACACCGGTTCCCCGTTGTGGTCCAGATAGGGACGCAAATCCAGCGTCCTCAAACGGTTGTGGGCGTTGCGCATGGCGGATTTGTAGTCGGTGATGATGGGAAAGGTCATGGCGCGGTCCTATCCGTTGGCTGCGGCGTGTCGTCCGGAGGTGTGGCGTCGGCGGCGGCTGGCGGGGGCTCAATGTGCGGCCACTCGACATCCACGTCAATCAGGATCAGCGTGGCGTCGTCGTTGGCCATCAAGCCTTGGGCGTGAATTGCGGCGAGCATGTGCGCGAAGGCGGCCTCGTCGTCGAGATTGGCGCGGACCGCGTCCAATTCGCGCACGAAATCCGTGGGCGGTTGGGCGGCGTGGGCGCGGAACGCGTCGTCCAGGCGGGGCGAGGGGGCGGATATCCCGGGGGCAACCGCGCCGGTATGGCGAAGATGGCGCAACCACAGGAACTGTCCGATCCCATCCGACGCCAGCACCACGGTGCAGCGTTCCGGCAGATCCAGGGATCCGGCGCGAAGTTGCCCGGCGTCCGGCAGGTCCTTCCAGTTGAGAAGATGCGGATCGCGGCCCATGTCGGCAAGGTTAAACGGAGCCGAAAACAATAGGTTAAGACCACTTTTGGGGGTTCGGTCGAAGATCAATAGCGGGCTATCTCCATAATTTAGCCAGCTTAACGAAATTTTAGTCTTTTTTCGGGTGATCCAGCAGGCGGTCAGAGTCGCACACGACCCCTCGCGGACGAACTTGCTGCGTTGGGAGGCGTTGGAATCCGGACGATTCTTGCAGCTTTGAGAAAAGTCGCTCCAGAATCCATCCATCCAGGCGTTCAAATCCTCATAGCCGGCTATCGGCGAATCGGGCAGGCGGTCCATCAGGCACTCGGCCCACGGTCCGCAATACAACCCCGTGGATCCCGCGCCGTCGGACACGGCCGCGACGATGCGTTTCGCGCCGACATCCAGTCGGAAACGGTCCTCGTTCTGTCGGGCGACGATCCCGGCGGCGGTTTCGAAGGTGTCGTTTTTCGGCTTGGGGGCGGTGCGCCCGCGCGCCGACCATGTGACGACCGGTTTGGGCGGCGCGAGCAGAACCGGCGCGGGCGACGGCGCCAGAAGCGGAAGATCCGGTTTGGGGGCGTCCGGCGAGGTCAGCTTCGGCCTCCGTACCCGGGGCCGCCGGGACGGGATTGCGGCGGATAGGGCGGGACGATGCCGGACGGCACCGGCTTTTGCGGTGCGGGAGGATGCGCGGGGCGCGGCGCGGGTGCCGCCGGAGCCGCCGGAGCGGGTTGCGTCGCGGTCTGCATCATCGCCTGGCCGACCTGACCCGCGTTGGGGAACACGATGGCCTGGCGGGTGCCGATGTCCAACAACTTCACCAGCCCCACGGCGTCGGCGTTGAACGCCATGCCGCGCACGCTGGGCGTGGTTTCCAGGTCGCGGTCGAAGATTTCGCAGATCACAGCGCGGTGACGGTCGGACATTTCCGAGGACATCTCGAACAACAGCTTGGCGTAGCGGTCGTCGGGCAGTTCCATCGGGCTCCACGGGAACACCACCGGTTCCTGGTCGCTGCCGGAAATGTGGCAGTTGATCAGCAGGACGTTGCCGTCGCTGGTCTTGAGGCTGGTGAGATGGCGCGCCGTCATCAACAGCTCTTCTTCCGTGTCGACGTCGTTGGCCATGCCGTCGGTGATGTTGATGATGATCGGCGGGAAGGAATTGGGGTTGCGGTAGATCCATTCCTGAAGCGTGGCGTAGGCCAGCTTGAACGCCGCGTTCATGGGCGTGCTTTCGATGGCGGTGGGGGTGATCCAGCGCGACACGGTGACGGTCTCGCTGACCGGTTGGCCGCGCACCATGGTGGTGATTTCCTGTTCGTCGACGCGGGCGTTGGCGGCGACTTCGGAAATCGGCACCAGGGACCGCCCCGCCAGACCGTCTTCCCAGCAAAAGCGCGGGCGGTGGGTTTCGCCGTAGCCGATCACGCCGATGTCGAAATAGTCGCGCACGCCTTCGTCGCGCATGCAGCGGTTCACCAGCTCTTCCAGCGTGCTGTTGAGCGCCTCGGCCACCAGCACGGCGCGGCTCACCGGGTTGCCGTTTTCGTCGACGCCGAAGTCCTTGTTCATGGACCGGGACTGGTCGACCAAGAACAAAAACGCGCCCGGACATTCCCGGCTGATTTCCTGTGAATAGGCCATGTTCGCCCCCCTGGTGATGAAAAGTAACCGCCCACGAAGCGCGGCCCCGCAGCGAATCGCTTGGGAATCATAGCCCCGAGCGCCACGCGGGCAACAGCTATTTGCGCCCCGCCGCCCCTTTGGCCCGTTGCTTAAACGGCGAATTTGCGATAGGTACAATGACAAAACATGGCCCGCCCCGAACGCGGCATGAGGATCATCCATGACGGACCGCCCCATTCAGCCTTGGCATTGGAACACGCTTTATCTCCTGTTGGCGTGCTCGACCATCATCATGACGCTTTCGGCGGGGCTACAGCCGTTGTTCCTCAACGAGGTGCTGGGCGTCACGGGCCCGCGCGTCGGCGTCATCAATGCCAGCGTCCAGACCGCCGCGGAGGTGGTGTCGCTGGGGCTGATCGCGTTTCTCGGCTACTACTCCGACCGGGTGGGGCGTGGCCCCATCGTCTACATCGGGTTCCTGGTGGCGGCCGCTGGCGCGTTCCTGGCGATTCTGAGCCCCTGGTTGGGCGCGATGTTGGGCGTGGGCGCGCTCAGCTTCTATTTTCTCACGCGCATTCTGGTGTTTCTGGGCCTGGGCGCGGTATGGCCGCAGCTCACCGTGCTGGCCGGGGACTACACCACCTATGAAACCCGTCCGGGCCAATTCGCCAAGGTTCTGTTCATGATGACCTTCGGCGGTTCGGTGATCTACGCCGTTCTGATGCAGATCCCGGAATACGGCGGGCTTTACGTGGTGATGGCGCTGACGGTGCTGATCGCGCTGGGCGGTGCGTGGCTGGCGCGCGGCCACCATCTGCCGGATGTCGCGCCGCACCTGGGGCAGCGGACGTATCCGTTCGAACAGTTGCGCAAGCTGACGGCCAACGAGCCGCGCATGCAGTTGGCGTTCGTGTCGGCGTTCTTTTCGCGCTCGGACATGGTGTTCGTCGCCATGTTCCTGATGCTGTGGTTCCTCAATTACGGCAAGTTCGCCGGGTTCAGCCGCGAGGAAGCCGTGGCCGTCGCGGGCGGGGTCCTGGGCGTTCTGGGCATCGTGATCATGGTGGCCTTGCCGGCGTGGGGGATGTTCATCCGTCAACGCGGCCGCGTGTTGGGTATCGCCGTGGGCATGGCGATTTCCGCCGCCGGGTTCCTCGGCATCGGCCTGATGGGCACGCCGTTCACGCCCTGGATTCTGGTTCCCATCGCGCTGATCGGCGTGGGGCAGGCGGGGTGTTTGATTTCGCCCCAGGTCATGGCCATGGACCACACGCCCAAGAACCTGCGCGGCACCGTGATGGGCGCGTTCAGCGTTTTGGGCGGGCTGGGCATCATTTTCTTCGTGCAAAGCGGCGGCATGCTGTTCGACATCGTCGGTCCGCACGCGCCGTTCGTGCTGATCGGCTTGGTCAACGTCATGGTGATGACCTACGCCTTCAGCATGATGCCTTACGACACCGGCGCGGAAACCCCGGCGAAAAAGCCCAAGATCGGGTTCAAGCCGGTGGTGTTCAGCGTGTGCCTGTTGCCCATGCTGGTGCCCTTGATGTGGCTGGTGGACAGCGGCGGGGCCAACCATCACGGCGCGTTCGGCGGCCTGCCGCTGGGCTACTGGAACCGCTACACCGGCGTGTGGGCCTTGAACTTCCTGATCATTTCACTGGCGCTGCGGCCGATGCGCGAAATGTCCAAGGTGGCGCAGTTGGCGCGCTACAACCGCATGATCGGCCTGTTCGCCTTCTTCTACGCCGTGCTGCACGTGTTGACCTATCTTTGGCTGGAAATCGGCGGGCACAGTTTGTCGCACATGTGGAGCGACTTCTGGCTGCGCTGGTTCATTCCCATCGGCATCATCGCCTTCGTCCTGCTGACGGTTCTGGCGATCACGTCGCACAAGTACTGGTCCAAGCGCCTGGGCGGCAAGCAATGGAAGTTCCTGCAGCGTTCCGTCTACGCCGTCAACGTGCTGGTGCTGCTGCACTTCATCGTCGCCGCCGACATGGCGGATTCCGGCATGGCCAAGGCGCTGGTGTATACGGCGATCGTGTTCGCGCTGTTCACGTACCGGGTGCGTCAGTACATGGCGACCCACGACATGCTGCGCCAGGGGCTCGACCCCGAAGACGCCAAGAAGGCCGCCAAGCTGGCCAAATCCAAGGGGCATGGCGCGCCGAAAACGGCAAAACCCGTCAAAGCCAAGGCCGAAGCCTAGGCTCGGCCTGATCCGTTCCGCTTCCTGAAACGAGGGTTTGTATTACGGCTGCGCCGCGGCCGCCGGTGATCCCTGGACCGCCGGCGTGATGGGCTGGCCGTTGCGTGTGATCACGTGGCACGCTTCGCACTTCATCGCCTTGCCCCGGCCGTCGGCGTGGATGTCGGGCGCGGCAATGTCGATGGCCGGAGCGGAACGGGACTGGCCCGCGCCGGCTTGCGTGACGTCGACCCCGGCCGGATTGCTGCCGTGGGTGATCAGGTGGCACGAGCCGCAGGCGACGTTGTCGCGTTCGTCACGATGTGGCGACATGATTCCCGGCGGAATGGGCGGGGCGTCGTGAAAGCCTTCTTCCTCCCAAATGACGTCGGCGAACATGGCGAGGGCCGCCAGTCCGATGACCGTCAAAACGCCACCGCCGATGACCAAATGTTCCGGCTTCATGGGGTGGGGCTCCTGTCGGGATGGGGAGAAAACGTTGCACGCATGACGGATTTTGGAACTCTTCTTTCCTTTCCGCGTCCCGAAATCTTTATACCGCTTCGCTTTCAATCGCAAGTTCTTCGCAAGGGATGGTACGAAAAATGGCTATCTTCGGGGCAGGGAACCGTGTAAAAATGCGAAGCATTATCAATCCGTACAATCCGGGGAACGCGTCATGGACATCGCAGTGTTCGTTGAAAATCTCATCCATCTCAGTCTGGACGCCGCGCCGTGGCTGTTGGTGGGGCTGTTGCTCGCGGGGTTGATCAAGGCCTGGGCTCCGGAACAGGGCATGGCGCGCCTGATGGGCGGGCGCGGGCTGGGTTCGGTGCTGAACGGCGCGCTGGTTGGGGCGCCGCTGCCGATCTGTTCGTGCGGCGTGTTGCCGGCCGCTATCGGGTTGCGGCGCGCCGGGGCGTCGCGCGAAGCCACCACGTCGTTTCTCGTGGCGACACCGGAAACCGGGGTGGACTCGGTGGCCGTTTCCTACGCCATGCTGGGGCCGTTCATGGCCGTGGCGCGGCCCGTGGCGGCCATCGCCAGCGCCGTGGTCACGGGGCTGATGATGCGCTTTCTTCCGCCCGAACCCGCGGTCCAAACGCAACCGTCCGTCCAGGGCGGAGGGTCATGTTGCACGTCATCGTGCTGTGGCGGCGCGAAGCCCGCGCCCGCGCCCGCGAAGCCGTCCGCCTGGACGCGCACCTGGGGTGGCGTTCATTACGCGCTGTTCGATATTTTCGACGATCTGGCGGTTTGGTTGATGGTGGGATTGGTGTTGGCGGCCGCGACCATGACGTGGGTCCCGCCCCAGACCATGGCGGAATACGGCGGCGGCCTGTTCGCCATGGTCATGATGGTGATCATCGGCATTCCCATGTACATCTGCGCCACCGCGTCCACGCCGGTCGCGGCGGGTATGCTGATGGCCGGGGTGTCGCCGGGCGCGGCCATGGTGTTCATGCTGGCCGGTCCCGCCACCAACATCGCCACGCTGGGGGTGGTGCGCAAGGAAATGGGCGGGCGCGCCGTGGCCCTCTATCTGACCGGCATCATTTCCAGTTCTCTTGTCGCGGGGCTCGTCACGGACGCCGTGGCGTCGCGCCTGGGCGTCGACATGACGGTGCAGATGGCTGCGGCCGGCGAGGTGGTTCCCGACATCGTCGCCCAGGCGTCCGCCGTGTTCCTGGCGGCGTTGCTGGTCCGCACGCTGCTGAAGGGGGTGGGACTGGGCCGTGTCTTCGCGCGGGAAAACGCGTTATAATCCCCGGACCTCCAACATCCGGGACCTTTCGCCATGACCCCATACGAACGCGCCCAGGCCGACGCCATCGCCGCCTGGAAAGCCGAGGAACCCAGCGCCGCCAGCCGCGCCTTCGACCGTCTGACCGCGCCCATCGCCTGGGCGGTGGAAAAGATCGTCCCCGACGATCTGGCGCACAACGTCGTGCTGGGCGTGGACGGCATGGCCCGGGCCCTGGTCAACGCCGAGGATATCCTCGCGCGCGGCGACGTCACCTCGATCACGGACCTGAAGTCCGAAGACCTGTCCCTGTCCGACGCCCTGGCCGAGGACGTGCACAATCGCGCCCTGGCGCTGGCGGGGGGGACTGGGGCGGCGCTCGGCGCCACCGGGGTCGGCGGCATCGCCCTGGACTTGGCGTCGCTGATGACGCTGGCGCTGGTCACGGTGCGCAACATCGGGGTCTGTTACGGCTATGACGAGGTCGAGGAAGCCTTCGTGCTGGGCGTTCTGGCGGCGTCCAGCGCCAACACGCGCGACGAAAAGAAGTCCGCGCTCGATCATCTGCGCGCCGTCGAGGCACATCTGGCCGGGGAGGCCGTGGAAAGCGGCCTGACCGACGCCTTGTTGAACCGCGCGGCACGGGGCGGGGTGTTCTTCACCGCGCGCGGCGTGTTCAAGCGCATCGCCCAGAACCTGGCGCGGCGCAAGGCCTTGCAGTCCGTGCCCATGATCGGGGCGGTGTTCGGGCTGGCGACCAACGCGTGGTTCATCAACGACGTGGCCTGGGCCGCGCGGCGCATGTTCCAGGAACGCTGGATGATGGACAACGATTTGGGTGCCGCGAAACCGGCGCGGAAGGCGAAAGGCTGAGGCTCGCCGATCTCAGTTTTCGGTTGAGACGCCCGCGTCTCGCGGGGCCTTGGGGTCGTGGCCCAGTGCTTTCATGATGTCGAGGCCCATGAAGTGGTAATCATCGTCAACCTCCATGGCGGGAAAGCAGCCGTCACGGTCCCTTCAAATTGATCAGGCCTTTGCCGGATGATCTGGGGGCCACAGTCACGGATTCTGCGGCGTATCCCCTTGTTCTGGATTTTCGGCTTCCGGCTCTTTCTTTTTAAGGCTGGAATCCCTATGAGCGAGATACTTCGTAAGCTCACTTCCCATAATTTGGTAGTTGTCCTTGACCTTTCTGGCTTTCAGCTTGCCCTTATGGATCAGGCGGATGATCCCCTCACGGTCCGTACCAAGATAGCGCGCGGCCTCGGTGCTGTTATAAGCCCGGGAGCGACGAATTTCGCGGGGGTAGAAAATTTCGCGAATTTTAAAAAAAGCGAACAGCAGGAGGGCGGCGTCTCTAGTCGCTTTGAGAAGCTTTTCAACAACGGTAAGCACACCGACCATCTGTGAGCTGTTGGCCATCTTGTTTTCCAATCCCAACGAATCGTATACGTGCGTCAGCGCAGCGGACCTGAAATAGGTCCGGCGGTAATCCTACGGCATGTGTCCCCAACGTTTCAAGTGGATTTGAAGTTGTCGCCAAGCCTAAGCCTTAGGTCCGGTTTACGTCGGCGAGGCCAGCGTCTTGTAGGCTCTTGGGGTCGTGGCCGAGCGCCTTCATGATGTCGATGCCCATGATGCGGTAGTAGTCGTTCACTTTCATCGCGGGCAGGTCGCCCTGGACGATCATGCGCACCACGTCGATGCGCTTTACGCCGAAAAAGCGCGCAGCTTTCGTCGTGGAATACTGCCGGTTGGGTTGAATCACGTCGGGATAGAAGAATTCCCGCACGCGCAGGGCGCCGAACACCAGAAAGCCCGCGTCGCGCATCAGCGACACCAGGATCCGGACCAGTTCCAGGATCTTGGTCATGACGCGGTTCCCCGGGCTTTTCCGTCGGCATCGATGGCCGCTTCGAGGGCCGTGTCGGTCTTGCCGGTTTTGGCGGTTTTGCGCGCGGCGGAGTAATCCAGAACGCTCTGTCCCGGAATACGGTAGAAATCGCCCACTTTCTTGGCGGGGATTTCCCCGTCGCGCAGCGCGCGGACCACGTCGATGCGCTTCATCTTGAGAAGATGAGAGACTTCCTTGGAGGTGTAGATCTTGTTGGCGTTGATTTTCTTTTCGCGCAGGCTGTTGAGCAGCACGATCCCGCCCAGGATATCCGCCAGTTCCGCCAGCAGCGTGACGAGCGAGCGCATGGTCGGCATGGCGCTGCGTGCGACGAAGGTTTGCCAGGACATCATCCGCCCCCCTCAGTGAAAGTGAATCCGTTCCCGCGGACAATTTAACGGAAGCGGCGGGGAACCTTAAGCGTTATTTTCCGGGAACACGGAGGTGGAATTTTCCATGTAATTCTTCATCAGGCTCGCGACTTCGGTCGCCTCGGTGACGCGCACGTCGATGCCGAAACGGTGAAACATCAAGCCCGGCCCCTTGTCGTGCAGATCTTCGCGCGAACAGACGCTGTCCACCCCCTGGTCGATCAGGGTCGTGGCGAGATTGATGCCCCGGTGCTTTTCGCTTCGCGCATGGGGGT
Organism: Alphaproteobacteria bacterium; assembly: GCA_015231605.1. Taxonomy (GTDB): domain Bacteria; phylum Pseudomonadota; class Alphaproteobacteria; order Rhodospirillales; family Magnetovibrionaceae; genus JADGBG01. The sequence continues at coordinate 9,878 of JADGBG010000003.1, forward strand.
TTTCCACGATTTTTCGGGAAAGAACTTTGTTTTCCAGACGGTTGTACTCGATGATGGAGAAATGACCGGTCTTGCCGAATTCCTCGCTGATCACCTCCCCCGTGGCGTCGGTGGGCACGAACAGCTTGAGGGTCGCGGGGAATTCGTGGCGGTAGTGGACGAACACCGTGTCGATGGCCTCATCGTGATCCTTGAGCGCCTTTTCGATGGTGTCGGCGGTGGCGTTGGCCTGATCCAGGGAAAAGGCCTTGATGTCGATTTCCACGTCGACGAAGCGGAAACTGCCCGCGTCGCGGCCGCGGATGGACTGGACGGCCAGCACGCCGGGTTGCCGGGCGACGATCTTGCGCATGGCGTCCAGGCGGTCCTTGGGCAATGAGATGTCGAGCAACACCTTGACGTTGTCCCACAGGATTTCCAGGCCGATCTTGGTGATGATCATCGCCACGATCAGCGCCGCCCACCGGTCCAGGTTGACGCCGAAGAACGCGCCCACCAGACCCGCCAGCACCACCATGGACGAATAGACGTCGGACACCGTGTGATTGCCGCTGGCCTCGATCCCCGGCGAGTTCATGAGGCGCCCGGAGCGAGCCTCGAACGAGCCCCAGAAATAGTCCAGCGCCATGCCCAGGATCACGGCGGTGACGCCGATGGGGATGTTTTCCGGCAGCGGGGCCTCGCCCGACAGGAAAATCATCAGGATTTCATACGCGCCGTAGAGAATCGCGAAGCCGATGGCCAACGCCAGCAGGTTTTCGATCTTGTAGAAACCGTACGGAAATCGCTTGTACTTGTGCGGGGCCAGACGGACGCCGATCCACACGATGAAGGAACCGGCCACGTCGGCGGCGGAATGGATGGCGTCGGCCACCAGGGCCGTGCTGCCGGTGAGCCACGCCGCCGTGATCTTGATGAACGTTCCCACCAGGGATTCCAGGGCGGAAAACAGCACCACCCATTTGCGGCGGAATTCTTTTTGTTCCGGGGTCAGGGGATTGGGGGCGGGGGAGGTCATTTCCATTCATCCTCATGCGGTTCGCCCCCCAGAAGGCCTGGAAAGCGGCGGTTGATGTCCCGGATTTTCACGACCACGAATACGCCCAACAGCAAAATCACGAGACCGATCGCAATGATGTCTTCCATGTCCCCCCACGCTTCGCGGTCCAGTGTGCGCATCAGGTGGTGTCAATGCACTGATTTTTCAAGGAGCATTTTAGCATGATCTTTGGGGGATCGCCTGTTTAATGCCGTATGCGCCGGATGCGCGCAATGATCCATCAAGCCTATTGACTTTCATTCTCAATAGTACTTCAATTGGCGTTGCGAGTGGTTATCATTTGTAGGAAGTTTTTGACCACTCGCTATGAGGGGTTTCCAACAACAAAAAGGTCAAGCCATGTCGAACATGAACACATTGACTCTCGCCGATCTCAAACCCGGACAGGAAGGCGTCGTGCAGATGATCAACGGCACCGCCGACCTCAAACGGCGCCTGTCGGCCTTGGGTTTGGTCAACGGCGTCAAGGTCACCTTGGGCCATACCGCGCCGCTGGGCGACCCGCGCGCCTACGAAGTTCTCGACTACACGCTGAGCCTGCGCAACGAAGAGGCTCGTAAAATCGTCCTGCAAGGGGCGTAAGGAAGGCGCGGCGCGCGCGAACACATGCGCGCGCCAGCAGCCGCCGACGAACATTCCAAAAAACGATAAAAAGAGAAACGGGGAAAGCACCGTGACGAACAAAACGATTACGGTTGCCCTGGTTGGCAACCCGAACGCCGGCAAGACGACGCTGTCCAACGCGTTGACCGGCGCCAAGGACAGCGTCGGCAATTACCCGCGCGTGACCGTGTCCAAGCGCGCCCGCGAAATCCAGCACAAGGGCTGGACCATCAAGCTGGTCGATCTGCCCGGCATCTATTCGCTGACGTCGCAGTCCCCGGAAGAACGGATCGGCCGCGACTTCATCCAGGACGAACGGCCCGACATCGTGCTCAACGTGCTGGACGCCGGCAGTCTGGACCGCAGCCTGTTTTTGACCACGCAGTTGATCGAAATGGGGCGTCCGCGCATCTACGCGCTGAACATGGTCGATGAAATGCGCAAGAAGGGCTATTCCATCGACACCGCGTCCCTGTCGTCCATGCTGGCCGGCCCGGTGATCGAGACCGTCGCCACCAAGAAACAGGGCGTCACGGAGCTTCTTGACGCGGTCGTCGCGATTGCCGACAGCGGACAGTTGGATGACAAGCCCTTGCAGGTGCCGTACGACGGCCACCTGGAAGACGCCATCGACCGCGTGCAGAAGACCGTCGCGGAACTGCATCCCGGCGAATTCGAATCCGTGCAAAGCCGCTGGATGGCCATCAAGCTTCTGGAAGGCGACGATGAAATGCTGCGCCGCGAAGGCGAGCACGGACTTCTGATCGAAATGGTGCGGCGCGAACGGTTCGATCTGTCGCACACGCACAGCGACGAAGTGGAAATCATGTTCGCCGACGCGCGGTACGGCTTCATCCATGGCTTGCTGTCGGAAGTGCGCACCCGGTCCCTGGATCCGGAAAGGCGTCTCAGCCAGACCCGCCTGTTGGACGGCGTTCTCCTGCACCGCACCCTTGGCCTGCCGCTGTTTCTGTTCTTCATGTGGCTGATGTTCGAAACCACGTTCACCGTGGGCGCGTATCCGATGGACTGGATCGACGCGGGCGTCGGCGTGTTCAGTGAAACCGTCGCGGGGATCCTGCCCGACGGCATGGTCAAGGACCTGATCGTCGACGGCATCATCGCCGGCGTGGGGGGGACCATCATCTTCCTCCCCAACATCGTGATCTTGTTCTTCTTTCTCGCGTTTTTCAGCGAAAGCGGCTATCTGGCGCGCTCCGCGTTCCTGTTGGACCGGGTGATGCACACCTTTGGTCTGCACGGCAAGGCGTTCATCCCGCTGATCATGGGTTTCGGCTGCAATGTCCCGGCGATCATGGCGACGCGCACCATCGAAAGCGAAAAGGCCCGTCTGATCGCGATCCTGGTCAACCCGTTCATGTGCTGTTCGGCGCGCCTGCCGGTGTTCATCCTGTTCGCGGGCGCGTTCTTCGCCCAGTGGGCGGGAACGATCGTATTTATGATCTACATGTTGTCGATCGTGATCGCGCTGGGCTCCGCCATATTTTTGTCGAAGTACGTGGTGCGCGGCGGCGACGAGGCATTCGTCATGGAACTGCCGCCGTACCGCATGCCGTCGCTCTCGGCCGTGCTCTATCACATGTGGGACAAGGCCAAGGACTTCCTCAAGAAGGTCGCCGGCGTGATTTTGGTGGGCTCCACCGTCCTGTGGTTCATGCAGGCGTTTCCCAAGGAAGTGGCCTGGAGCGTCGATTACGACACCCAGTTCGCGGCCCTGGAGGCGCAGGCCGAAAGCGCGGAACGCGACGCAGCCATCGCCAAACTGGCCAATGAGCAAGGGCGCGAGCACCTGGAAAAGAGCTACCTTGGCACGGTCGCGCACACGGTGGCCCCGATCTTCGCCCCCTTGGGCTTTGACTGGCGCGACACCACGGCCATTCTGACCGGTCTGGTGGCCAAGGAAGTGGTGGTGGCGAGCTACGCCGTCATCTACGCCCAGGGCGCGGAGGAGACGGAGGAGTCCAATAGCCTGCGCGAGGCTCTGGCCGCCAACATGAACCCGGTGGTGGCGCTGGCCTTCATGGTGTTCATCCTGATCTACGCGCCGTGCGTCGCGACCATCGCGGTGATCCGCCGCGAGGCCGGCGGCTGGCACTGGGTCGGCTTCTCGGTGGCGTTCTCCATGTCCCTGGCGTGGCTTCTGGCGTTCGGCATCACCACCATCGGCGGAGCGATCGTGTGATGGGGGATGCGGTCGAATATCTCGTTCTCGCCGTCGTTTTGGTGCTGTGCGTCGCCTATATGGCGCGGGGCGCGAAACGCAAGTTCTCCAGCGGCGGAAGCGGCGGCGGATGCGGGGGCGGGTGCTCCAGCTGCGCCCCCATGCCGGGAAGCAAGACCGGAAACTGCGCCGCGCCACCCCGTGCAACCGCTCCGGATGGCCCGGACGCCAAGTCCTAATCCCTTAAAACCAGGCGGTAATTTCCGCCTGGTTTTTTCTTTCCCCGTTCCCATATATGAATTCTTAAGTGGTCTTATGATGGAAATGATCATAGAGTTGATCGCGTGGGGGATGAAATGGACAAGATCCGTCAGGCCGGTGAGCTGGAGGAGCTCGATCTGTCGCGCGTCTGTTTCGGTGTGATCGACCCCAACAAGCACATGCGCACGCTGCTCAAGGAAGTCGTCCGGTCCCTGGGCGGAAAGGTGGTGTGCGAAGCCGAAAACGTCCCTGATGCCGTCCAGTCCTGTTACAACAACCGCCCCGACATCGTTTTGTCCGAATTGGTGATGGACGGCGGCGGCGGGTTTGAATTCACCCGCGCCATCCGGTCCGAACCGGATCTCTCGAAGGCGTCGATGCCGATCATCCTGGTCACGGCCGCGACCGAGCAACGCCATATTCTCACGGCGCGCGATGTCGGCGTGAACGAGTTCGTCGCCAAGCCGGTGTCCATCAAACAGCTCTACAAGTGCATTTCCCACGTCATCACCAAGCCCCGGCCGTTCGTCATGTCCGCCAATTTCCGCGGGCCCTGCCGGCGGCGCCACAGAGTCGAAGGCGAGGAGATCACCCTGCGCCGCGCCCGCGATTGGCATGACGCGTGCGCGGCCGCGTGCGAACAGTCCAAGGCCGCCCGGGACGAGGTTAGGGAACTGGCCGGTAAGTTGGGCGGCGGCAAGGTCGAGGCCCAGCTTCAACGCGCCAACGAGGCCGTCAAGGCCGCTTCGGCGGCCGTGGACGCCGCCGCGCCGCTTTACAAGGTGGAAGAGGTCATGGTTCAGGCCGAGATCGCCCAAGCCGCCCGCGACACCGCCGTACAGGCCTTGGAAACCGTGCGCGCGGCGTACGAAGCGGTCAAGAAAAAGTCCGCGCCCCCGCCGCCGAAACCCGAACCCACACCGGAACCCGCACCCGACCCCGGCGCCATGTCCCAGGCCCAGGTCGCCAGCCTGTTGGGCGCAAAGGCTTGATCGGGACGATCCACAACGCGCTCAACGACAGCTTTCCCCGGTGCACGGGTTGACCTCGACGCTGACGTGGACCAATTCCGGATGGCCGTTCAGCAGCGCCTTGTAATGGCGGGGGGGGCGGGGGTCGTGGGTCACCACGGACACGATCGCCGCCAAGTGGCGTTCGCTGACGCGCCAGACGTGGATGTCGGCCACCAGATTGTCAGAATCGCCTTCGATGTCTTCCTTGATGTGTTCGACGATGTGCGGATCGACCCCGCCGTCCAGCAGCACCGCGCTGGTGTCCCTGAGCAGGCCGTAAGCCCATTTCGCGATGACCAGCGCGCCGACGATCCCCATCAGAGGGTCCATCCAGGTCCACCCCATGGTCTTGCCCGCGAGCAAGGCCACGATGGCCAGGACGGACGTCAAGGCGTCCGCCAATACGTGCAGGTACGCCGCGCGCATGTTGTGGTCGTGATGATGGCCATGTCCGTGGTCATGCGCGTGGTGATGATCGTGGGCGGGATGGTGATCGTGATGCCCGTGTTCGCCGCCGTGCAGCAGCCACGCGCTGACCAGGTTCACGACAAGCCCGACGCCGGCCACCATCATGGCCTGATCGAAGGAAATGGGCAGGGGGGTGATGAACCGTTCCGTGGATTCCCAGACCATCATCAGCGCCACCACCGCCAGCACCAGGGCACTGGAAAATCCGCCCAACACGGAAACCTTGCCGGTGCCGAAGGTGAAGCGCTGGTCGCGCGCCCGCCCGCGCGCATACCAATAGGCGAACAGGGTGATGCACAGCGCGGCCGAATGACTCGCCATGTGCCAGCCGTCCGCGACCAACGCCATGGAATTGAACAGCGTGCCCGCGGCGATTTCCACCACCATGGTGACGGCGGTCAGCGCCACCACCCACACCACGCGTCGTTGACCGTGGCGGATGGCGTCCTCGTCAAGAAAATGATGATCGTGCCGCCACGTGTCCAGGGTGTGCGAATGCATGGTTTCCCCCTCCGGTTCCGATTGGAAATACGGTGGGATGATAATGAAAGTGCGAAACACTCGCAAACAAAATGTACGATCAGAAGCGCGCGCCGGACAGTTCGTCGTCGTCTTCATCCGGATCTTCGGTTTCTTCCGGCAACAGGTCGCGGCGCATGGTGGGGATGTTCTTGAGCACGATGTAGGTCAAGGGCAGCAGATGCACCATCAGCATGGTGCCGATCAGCAAATCGCCGAACGACCACAACGGCGCAAGCGGCAAAAACGGGCCAACGAACGCCACGGCGGAAAAGAAATAGCGGAAATGCATGACGTTCTTGCCGCCCAGGTATTCGTAGCAGCGTTCCGCGAAATGCGCCCAGCTGATGATGGTGGTGTAGGCGAACACCACCAGGCACGCGGTCACCATGATCCGGCCGCCTTCGCCCAAAAAATGGGTGAACGACGACACGGTGAGGTATGCGCCGGTCTTGTCCAGCCACTGATCGGCGGTGAGAATCACCAGCCCCGTGGTGGTGCAGACGATGATCGTATCGACGAACGGCACCGCCGCGGCCATGAACGCGGCGCGGGACGGATGATCGTGGTTCGCGCCTTGCCAGAACGGCGTCAGGCCGATGCCGGAACCGTGCGAAAACACCCCGCGCGCGATGCCGAATTGCAGGGCTTCCATCACCGCGTAGCCCGCAAGTCCACCGCCGATGGACAACGGATTGAACGCATAGAAGATCACGGCGGAGAACGCGCCCCAGGTGTCGGCCTCGGAAAACAGCAAGATGGACCAGCCGCCCAGCACATAGGCGATGATCATCCACGGCGCCACGAGGGACGAAAAATTGAGGATGGTGCGGAACCCGCCGATGACCACCAGCGCCACGGTGGTCCCCAAGGCCAGCGCGGTCCAGAAGTTGGACAGGCCCGTTTCGCCGGAAATGGCCTGGGCCACGGAATTGGCCTGGATCAGGTTGGCCGACACCAGCCCCTGCATCATCAACAACACCGCCAGCACCGCCGCGATCGACGTGCCGTGGGATTTGACGTTCTTGACGATGTACAGCATGGGGGTGGCGAACAGCTTGGACTTTTCCTCGCCGTGGCCCTGTTTCACCGCCCAGTAGGCGGAGCTCATGCGAAACGACATGCCGAGCAGCGCCGACACCCACATCCAGAACAGCGCGCCCGGGCCGCCCAGGTGAATGGCCGTGCCCACGCCCGCCAGGTTGCCGACCCCGACCGTGGCGGAAAGGGCGGCGAAAAAGGCGTGGCGGTGCGACACCGCGCGCTCATGAGCCAATTCGGTCTTGGCATGGCGTTCGCGCCACAGCGCCTTGAGTTCCTTGATCATCCCCTTGAACGCCGCTCCGCGCGTGGCGAAGGCGAACAACAGGCCCAACTGGATGTACATGAAGACGAGGAACGGATTCCAAAGCCAGGACGACAGGATTTCCATGGATGCCTCGTTTCGGGGTGGGCGGGGTTTCGCCTGTTCGCGGCGGGGTGGCCTTTCTTATAGCCTGGAAGCCGTCGTTTCTTCAACGGCGAAACCGGCGTCCGTCGGGGTTCGGTCGGATAAATCCAGGAAATCGATGCTTCGATGTGCTAGACTTCCCATTCACCCGCGTTGGAGGGATGTCCATGGACTGCAAATCGGTGATGGCCCCCATCAAGATCAGCCTGTACGCCGACGAACCGGCGGGGGCGATGATCGACTTCATGGTCGAAAAGCACATGGGCTTGGTTCCCGTGGTCGAACGCGACGGCACCTTCGCGGGGCTGGTCAGCGGCGACGGATTGATGACGCACCTTTTGCCCAAGGCCTTGACGGCGCTGGGACGCATGGTGTTCCATGGCGGGGGCTTCAGGAAAGCCAGCTTTCTTCATGAATCCGCCGAGGACATGAACGTGCGTCTGGAAGCGTTGCGCGTTCGCCCCATCCGCGACATGCTGGACCGCGACGTCAAGGTGGCGCATCCGGAAACCCCGCTGATCGACGCGCTGATGATGATCAAAAGCAAGCAATACGTCGTTCCCGTCGTCGATCACGATCGCAAGCTTGTCGGCGCGATCTCCTTCTTTTCCGTGCTTTACGGCCTGCGCGAGGAATACAACCGCGAGACCGTGGACCAGTTGCGCGAAGATGAGCGCAAGCGCCGCGCGGAAGCGAAGATGGAAGAGCGCCGCGAGACGGAACGCCGCGAGGGCGAGCGCCGTCATGCCCGCTACGACGGCGAACCCCACGACGAGCGCCGCCACGGAGAGCGGCGCGACGGGGAACGGCGTGGCGACGGTTCGGATGGGAAAGGGTGAAGCCATGGTCGTCGAGTCTGCCGTTGACGCCGCCCTCGTTCAGCCCACCGCCCATGCCGTGCTGTTCGGCATGGATCCGTTGTGGCTCAGCACCATATTGTTGATCGCGTCCTACGTCGTTCTGCTGAGCGAAAAGGTCAACCGCACCATCGTCGCCCTGCTGGGCGCCGGGGCGGTGATCATCACGGGGGTGATCTCGCAAAACCAGGCCATCGCCGCCATCGACTTCAACACCATCGCGCTGCTGACAGGAATGATGATCATCGTCGCGGTGACGCGCAGTTCGGGCGTGTTCGAATTCGTCGCCATCTGGTCGGCCAAGAAGGTCAAGGCCGACCCCATGGGCATCCTGATCGTGTTGTCGTGCGTGACGGCGCTCTTTTCGGCGTTTCTCGACAACCTCACCACCGTGCTGTTGGTGGTGCCGATTGCGCTGCTGATCGTGGAAAAGCTGAACGTCACGCCGTACCCCTTTTTGATTTCTCAGATTTTGGCGTCGAACATTGGCGGCACGGCGACCTTGATCGGGGATCCTCCGAACATTCTGATCGGTTCGGCCACGGGGCTGACGTTCATGGATTTTCTGACCAACATGGGGCCGGTGTCGCTGCTGGTGTTCCTCGTGATGGCCCCGATTTTCAAGGCGTTGTGGGGCAAGGAGATGGTCGCCACCGAAAAGGCCCGCGCCGGCATCATGCGGTTTCGCGAACAGGATTCCATCACCAACGTGCGGCTGATGGTCATGTCGCTTTCGGTTCTGGCCCTGGTGATCGCCGGGTTCATCATCGGCGAACACTTTCACATCCCGCCCGGAACCACCGCCATGTTCGGCGCGGCGGTGCTGTTGTTGCTGACCAGCATCGGACTGAACGGCGAAGAGCAGTCCGAGCTGGTGCACGGCGCGCTCATCGAGGTCGAATGGGCGGCCTTGCTGTTCTTCGTCGGGTTGTTCATCATCGTCGGCGGGGTGGAGCATGCGGGGCTCCTCACCATTCTGGGCGAAGCGATGGTCGATTTCACCGGTGGCGACGCGGCGCTCACGGCCTATGCGACGCTGTGGATGTCGGCCGTGGTGTCCGCCGCGGTGGACAACATCCCGTTCGTCGCCACCATGATTCCTTTGGTCGAAAGCATGGAAACGACCTTGGGCGGCGCGGAAGCTCTGGAGCCGGTATGGTGGTCCTTGGCGTTGGGCGCGTGTCTGGGCGGAAACGGCTCGTTGGTGGGCGCGGCGGCCAACGTCATGGTGTCGGGCATGGGCGAGCGCGCGGGCTATCCCATCAGCTTCATGCGGTTTCTCAAATTCGGATTGCCGCTGATGCTCTTGTCCATCGCCATTTCGAATGTCTACATCTTCCTGCGCTATTTCGCTTAAAATGGTCATGAGGGCCAACAACGGCGGACAAGGACCATGACCGACTTTTTCGAGATCCTGCAATTGCGCCTTTCGGCGGCGTTCCCTCAGCTCGTTGCCGGCGCGGTCGTGGCTGCGGCGTTCTGGATGCTGGCGCGGTTCGTGGGCGGCTGGGTCATGCGCATGCAGGACCGGGTTGACGACGATCACAAGGAATTGGTCGGCCTATTGGCCGATGTCGCCGGGTGGGCGGTGTTCATCACGGGTCTGGTGGCGGGCCTGGGCACGGCGGGCTTCAACGTCGCGGCGTTGGTCGCGGGGCTGGGATTGGTGGCGGTCGCCCTCGGTCTGGCCATGAAGGACACGTTGGCGAACGTCGTCGCGGGGCTGACGATCCTGGCCTACCGTCCGTTCGCGCGCGGCGACAAGGTGCAGATCGGCGCGCATGCCGGCCGGGTGGCGAAGATCGACCTGCGCTACGTCACCATCGAGGCCAAGGGCGCGAACGTCCTGATCCCCAACGCCAAAATCCACACGGAAACCGTGATCGTCATGAAGGACATGCCGAAATCCGAAGACGCGCCGGACGCCAAGGCGGAACCCAAGCACGTCCAGGCCGTGGCCAAGCCGGGCAAGTGAGTGGGGGTTATCTGGCCAGGCGTTCCAGTTCCCGCTTGGCCGCGTCGTATTGGCGAAACGCCACCGCGCCCGACGCCAGGGCCTTTTCGAAATGGCTCCGCGCCAGGGGGGCGTCTCCGGCCCGCAACGCTTCCGCGCCCAGGAAAAAGTACCCCGTGCAGCGCCGTTCGTCCCGGGGGGCGCCGATCTGGACGTCGTCGGACTTTTCAATGACGGCGCGCACGCCGTCCGCGTCCAGACGTCCCAGGAGGTGGGCGATCAGCGGCCCGGGCCAGCGGTCGAGCGCCTCGTCCTTAACATCCTCGGTCAAACGGGCCGTGGCGTCCTGACCGGCGCGCGCGCGGCTCAGGTGCAGCCACAGATGGGCGTACTGGCGCAAGGCCGCGTCCTCCGCCACTCCCTGGGTGCGCAGGAAATCGGTCACGGCGTCCTGGGGACGGCCCGCATAAAGTTTCAGGTACGCCCTGCTGAACAGCGCGAAGGCATGGTCGGGCTTGACGTCGATGGCGTGGCCGTAATCCGCGATGGCGTCCTCGGGCCGTCCGGCTTTTTCCAGCGCCCAGCCGCGCGCGAACCAGGCGTCCGCAAACGTGGGCTCCGCCTCCACGGCCAGGTCCAGCTCGCTCAACGCCTTGACGAACAGCCCCCGGTCCATGAGTTCCCAGGCCCCGTCCACGTACTCTTGAACGCTTTTTCCCGCGATCTCGACTTTCGGGGCGGGCGCCATTTTGGGGACGGGCCTTTCCGCCACGGTGATGGGCGTTTCCAAGGGAGGCGGCGCGGGCGCTGGCGCCGGCTCCGGCTCCGGTGCTGGTCGGGGATCGGCCGCGGCTTTGGCCATTTCCTTGACGGCGACGGGCGGCACGGGATCCGGCGCGGGTTCTACCAACGGTTCGGCGGCGGGGGACGGGGGAGGTGGCGTCACCGGCACGGGCGCTTCACGCAGCAGCAACACCGCGCCCAAGCCCACGGCCGCCAGCCCGGCCCCCCCGGCGACGATCCACGGAAGCACGCTTCGTTGCGACGCCGGTTGCGGGGTGGACCGGTCCGGAGCATCGCTGATTCCGGGCACTTCGCCGCGTTTGCGTTCGGCGTCTGATTTCTGTAGGGCTTCCAGGATATAGGACATGGGCTTACTCGGCTGTGGGAACCAGGGCGGGGAGGGCGGTTTCCCCCCCCATGCCGGTGATGAACAGCAAGGTGGCCTTGCCCACGATGCCGTCGGCGGACAGCCCTGCGCGGGCCTGCAACGCCTGGACGGCGGTTTTCACGGTCTCGTCGAATTTGCGCGCGGTTTCGTCGCCGCCGTCGTGTCCGGCTTTCGTCAGCAGCCGGCGCAAGGCCAAGACGTCGTCTCCTTCCAGACCGATTCTCAAGTCGCGGGTGAAGACGGCGGGCAGACGCCAGATCAGGACATATTCGCCGGTCCAGCGGTCCGTGAAGTCGGACAGCGCCATATCCCGGGTTTCATCGCCGGTGACGAGGGCAACCCCATCCAGACGGACGGCGGTGACGACGGCGAAAGACCGCGTTCCCGACGCATCCGCCAAGGATGCCACGGCGGGACGGTTCATGGCGCGCAGGTTGGCGATGCTGGCCCGGCCCTGGATACACTGCAATCCGGCGCTTTCCGCCTTTTCGCAGGGGCCGAAACCGGCGAGGGCGGTGAAGTCCAGATCCCACAGCGCGAACAGGCGCGTGAGCGCGCCTTCCGCCGTGGGGGGAGGAGGGACGGCCACGGTTTCGGCCGGTGCGGGGAATTCGTCGATGGGCGCGGCTTCGACCGGTTCGACAAACGCCGTGGCCGCGACGGTGGGCGGCGGACTGACCCAACTCCGGATCCGATCCCGCAGGCCCAGGTTCATGGGGTCCAGGGTCACGAACACGACGAGGGCCGCCACGAGCGACGCCAACAGCAGATCGCGCCGCCATACCTGGGGGGCGGCATGAATTTCGCCAAGCACCTCGCGGGCCGCGGACTTGGCCAGACGGGCGTCGATGGCGCGCAGGTTCTTGGCATATGCCGCGAGCAGGCAGCGGTCGCAAATGGAATTGATGAGCCGGGGAATGCCGCGCGACGCCACATGGACGGCCTTGATGGCGCCGTTGGAAAAGAGGGTTTCCTGGAGACCCGCCACCTTGAGACGGTGCAGGACATAGGCCCGCGTCTCCACCAGGCCCAGGGGGGAAAGGTGGTAGCGCGCCGTGATGCGCTGCGCGGTCTGGCGCATTTCCGGTTTGGCGAGGATGTGCAGCAGTTCAGGCTGGCCCACCAGGATGATCTGCAGAAGCTTCTTGTCCTTGGTTTCCAGGTTGGTCAGCAGCCGGATCAGTTCCAGGACGCCCGGGCTGAGCGCCTGGGCCTCGTCGATCATCAGCACCGGATTGCGTCCCTGGGCATGGGCGCGCAGCAGGTGGCGGTTGATGAAATCGATGAAGTTTTTAACGGTGTTGGCCCCGCGCGGATAGACGACGCGCATTTCATCGCAAATCGTGGCCAGCAGTTCGATTTCGGTCAGTTTGGGATTGAGGATCAGCGCCAGATCCACGTTGTCCGGCAACTGTTCGATCAAGGTGCGGCAAATGGTGGTCTTGCCGGTACCGACCTCGCCGGTCAGCAGCACGAACCCGCCGCTTTCGCCGACGCCGAACAACACATGCGCCAGCGCCTCCCGATGGCGCGGGCTCATGAACAGATAATGCGGATCGGGAATGATGGAAAACGGGTTCTCCGCGATTCCGAAATAGTCTTGGTAAAGGGCTTGGCTCATGGGCACCGTTTGTATCGCGTCGATCCGTTGGCTGCGGGGGGCATTATAGGGGGATAAGCATGTCATCGTCACGGGAAAGAGGATGTGATTGAACTCACCCGCACATAAGTTAAAATCATCTTGACTTCGTGAACTATCGATATGATTTTCAAGAGGGAAACACCCCTGTATTTAAAGGTTTGCCGGCATGTCCTCGGTTCCTGAGCATATCCTGTCCGCCCGGCTTCTGGTCGTCGACGACAACATCACCAACGTGATGCTGTTGACCAAACTGTTGCAGGCCGAGGGCTATACGGACGTCGAGGGCATCACCGATCCCCGCGAATTCAAGGCCAAATGGGAAGCTCGACCCTACGACCTGGTGCTGCTGGACATCCGCATGCCGCACATCGACGGCTATGGCGTCATGGAGCAGCTCAAGGCCATGGTCGAGGTGGGCGACTACCCCCCCGTCATGGTGCTGACCGCGCAAACCGACAACGAAACCAAGCTCAAGGCGCTCGAGTATGGGGCGCAGGACTTCCTGCATAAGCCCTTCGACCGCGTCGAGGCGCTGACCCGCATCCGCAATCTGGTCGAGGTCCGTCTGCTGCACAAGCAGGTGCGCAACCAGAACGAAATTCTCGAGGAAAGGGTGCGTGAACGCACGAGGGAACTTGAGGAAACGCGCCTGGAAGTGGTGCGCCGGTTGGGCACCGCCGCGGAATACAAGGACAACGAGACCGGCATGCACGTCGTGCGCATGAGCAAGGTCGCCAAGGTGCTGGCCCAAGCGGTCGGCATGTCGGACGAGGACGCCAATCTTCTGCTCGCCGCCGCCCCCATGCACGACATCGGCAAGATCGGCATTCCCGACGTCGTTTTGCTGAAACCCGGCCGTCTGACCCCGGAAGAACGCGTGATCATGGAAACGCATGCGCAGATCGGCGCGGAAATCCTGGGCGATCATGAATGGCCCTTGATGCAGATGGCGCGCACGGTCGCCATCACCCACCATGAAAAATGGAATGGCAAGGGCTATCCCAAGGGCCTCGAGGGCGAGGAAATCCCCCTGGTGGGTCGCATCGTCGCCGTCGCCGACGTGTTTGACGCGCTGACTTCGACCCGACCCTACAAGGAAGGCTGGCCGGTGGAAAAGGCCGTGAACCTGATCAGGGAAGAGGCGGGCCAGCATTTCGATCCGGGCGTGGTGGAGAAATTCCTGGAACACTTGGACGAGATCGTGCGCATCACCCACGAACACCGCGAATCCTTCGAAGCCGAGAAAAAAGGGTAGTTCCCTCTTTCTCTCCCTTCCTGAACTGGGCGACGTCATGTCCGATCCATCCGCGCGTCTGACGTTGGGGTTTTCCTGCGTCGGGCACACGTTTTCCCACCTGATGGCCCCGACCTTCTTCGTCGTGGCCTTGGCGCTGGAAGGCGAATTCGGCCTCACCCATGGCGAGGTGGTGAGCCTGATCGTGCTGGGCAACATCATGTACGGCGTGGCCGCCCCGGCGGCCGGATGGCTGGGCGACAAATGGTCGGCGGCGGGCATGATGGGCGTCTACTATTTCGGCCTGGGTGTCGGTATGATCCTGACCGGGGCGAGCCAGACCCCCGCGCAATTGGTGGGTTTTTTGACTCTGACGGGCATCTTCGGCTCCATCTACCATCCGGTGGGCTTCGCCTGGCTGGTGAGTCAGGTGGAAAAGCGCGGCCAGGCGTTGGGCGTCAACGGCGTGTTCGGATCCATCGGGCCGTCGATAGCGGCCCTGACGGCCGGGGTGCTGACGGATGCGGTCAGTTGGCGCGCGGCGTTCATCGTTCCCGGCGTTCTGATCGTGCTGACGGGCGTGGCGTTCGTGTTCATGTTGCGCCGGGGCGCCGTTCACGACCGGCCCACCGTGACCGACGCGCCCCACGGGGCCAGCCGTCATGAAATCGTGCGCGCCGTCATCGTCCTCGCCACGACCATGCTGTGCACCGGTCTGATCTATCAGAGCACCGGTCCGGCTCTGCCCAAGATGTTTTCCGAACGCCTGGCGGATTGGCTGGCCTTCGACGGCGTGCTGGGGGCGGGGGTGTTGGTGGCGGTGGTCTACGTGGTGGCGGGCGGCTTTCAGGTTTTGGCCGGGCGCATGTGCGACCGCTGGCCGTTGCGCCGGGTCTACCTCCTGGCGTTCATCGCGCAGGTTCCTTTTCTGATCCTCGCGGCCGGCGCCGGGGGTGGGGCGTTGATGTTCGCCGCCCTGGTGATGGTGTCCGCCAACCAGGCGGCCTTGCCGGTCGAAAACACCCTGGTCGCGCGCTATGCGCCGAAGGATTGGCGAGCGCTGGCGTATGGCCTCAAGTTCATTTTGGCGTTCGGGTTCAGCGGGCTCGGCGTGTGGATGGAAGGCTATATCTACGACGCCACCGGAGGCATGCACGCCCTGTTCATGGTGCTGGCGGCGCTGGCGTTCACGGGGTTCGTGATCAGTTGGATGCTGCCAGGGGACAGGCCGGTCAGCCTGGAGCGCGCGGGCACTTAGGGGGGCGATGCGCCGGCGGCGCGTTTGGCGACCCAGCGGGCGTACTTCTTGTCCATGCTCATGATGTGGCTGTAGAGCCACTCCCACAGGAACACCATGAATTCCTTTTCCAGCGCCGAATTCCAGTTTTCCCGTGGGGCGTCGGCGAGTTTCTCAACCTTTCCGCAGAGCAGTCGGTGTACCTGGGCATGATTCGCGGCCTGGGGATAGCCGTGGTCGCGCATGTACGCTTCCTCTCGATGGAAATGGAGTTTGGCGTAGGCGTCCAACTCCCGCAGCACCTCGTGAACGGTTTCCAGGTTGCAACCGTTGGCCACGGCGGTGTGGTAATCTCCGATCAGTTGGAACAGGCGCAGGTGGTCCGCGTCCATTTCCGACGATCCGGTGAGCATTTCCCCAGGAAGTTTGTTGTAGCTGGGCAGCAGCTTGCCTTCCGCATGGTGATAGGCCTGGGCCTCCATGAATTCGATGGCGAGCAGGTTGGCCAAGGTGGCCTTGAGGTCACTCGCATCGAGCGGTTTTTTCAACGTCGCGGCAATGTTGACCCCACGCGCCAGGCCGATGGTCCGCCCGGCGTCCAGGTATCCGTCGCCGTAGCCGCTGATCAGGATCACCGGCGCGTGGCACTTTTCTCCTTCAAGCCATTGCAGCAACTCGATCCCGTCCATGTGCGGGATCACCATGTCGATGATCATGACGTTGGGGGTGTATTCCCGGATCTTGGACTGAAAGTCCCTGGATCGCAAACAGGTGTCCACGGCGAATCCGGCGTCTTCACCGATTTTGGCGATGATCTTGCAAATAATGGCGTCGTCGTCGATGACGAGAAGGCGCGGCGCGGCCATGATGGCGTCTTTCGCGGTGAGTGCTATGGTATGGTGAGGGTTTTTATGGCATCATAAATCCAGGCGCGCAATCTCTTTCATGGGGCAGCGGTCCTGGATGACCACCAGGCCCTCGGCCTCGGCCTCGGCCTTGGCGGCGTCGTTGGCCACGCCGATCTGCATCCACACCACGGTGATTCCCTTGGCTTCGGCCAGTCGGATGGCCTGACGCGTGACGTCGCCAGCGGGACCGGACGGGCGGAAGATGTCCACCATGTCGATGGGAGCGGGGACGTCGGCCAAATCGGCATAGACCATTTCGCCCAAAATCCGTCCGCCCGCCTGTCCGGGATTGACGGGGATCACGCGATAGCCGCGCTTTTGCATGAATTCCATGACCTGGTGGGACGGGCGTTCGGGTTTGGGCGACGCCCCCACCACGGCGATGGTCTTGACGGTTTCCAGGATGCCGGTGATCAGGTCGTCGGTGTCTTTCTTGCTCATGAACCGTTTCCGTTCTCAGTCTAGGTCTTGCGGGTCTGGCCAATCGGGGGCGGGACGTTTCTCGAGGAAGGCGCGAATGCCGGCCTGAGCGTCGGGGAAATGCAGGTTGGCGCCGATGGCGTCGATGGCGATGGCGTACGCGTCCGGGACGGATCGGTCCATTTGGGCGTTCAGAAGCCTCTTGCCCGCCTGAATGGCGGCGGGGGATTTCGAGGCGATTTCCAGCGCCAGGTTCTCGACCTCGGCGTCCAGAACCTCGGCCCCCACGGCGCGGTTGATGAGGCCCAGCGTCTGGGCCTCGTTCGCATCGACGAAACGGCCGGTGAACAGCATGTCGGCGGCGGCCTTGCGTCCCACGGCGCGCGAGAGGGGCACCGCGGGCGTGGCGCAGAAAAGGCCGAGGTTGATGCCCGAGGTGGCGAAGCGGGACCGCGTGCTGGCGATGGCCAGGTCGCATTGCGCCACCAGCTGGCACCCCGCGGCGGCGGCGATTCCGTCGACCTGGGCGATCACGGGTTGACGCAGATCGTGGATTTTGCCCATCACCCTGGCGCAGGCCTGGAAAATGGCGCGGCCCGTTCCCAGATCCGGCGCGGCGATCAATTCCTTGAGGTCATGCCCCGCGGAAAACGCCTTGCCCAGGGCGCGCAGCACCACGACCCGCACGCGTCGATCCCGCGCCGCCCCGTCCACCCCGTCCTCCAGCGCGCGGAGCACGTCGGTGGACAAGGCGTTGAGCGCCGCCGGTCGGTTGAGCGTCAACCACGCCACATGATCTTGGACGTCAACGGTGACGGAATCCTGTTCGCTATCGGTCATGGACATACTGTGCTGGCTGACGGGGCGCTTCGCAAGCGGCATTTCGGGACCATTTTGCGAGGTATTCAAATACCTCATTTTTAACCGATTGTTTTTGCTTGTTTATTTTCCGTGGTTTCGGAATAAATGATTTGACAGGCCGCGCAATAGGCCGTACATAGCGGCTTCCTTGCGCGGGGGATACCCAATCCAGCGCGCGAGACCTGATTTTAACATCCGTCAACGAAACGGAGCGGAACATGAAAACCTACTCTGCCACGCCCGCCGACGTGGAAAAGAAATGGTACGTCATCGACGCCGAGGACGTGGTCCTCGGCCGTATGGCCAGCCAAATCGCCATGCGCCTGCGCGGTAAGCACAAGCCGATGTATTCGCCGAACATCGACTGCGGCGACAACATCATCGTCATCAACGCCGAAAAGGTGAAGCTGACGGGCAAGAAGGCCGAGAACGAGAAGTTCTATTGGCACACCGGTTATCCGGGCGGCATCAAGGAACGCACCATGGGCGCGATCCTGGACGGCGCGCATCCGGAACGCGTCATCATCAAGGCCGTCGAGCGCATGATCACCCGTTCGCCGATGGGCCGCACGCAGATGAAGAAGCTGCACGTCTACGCCGGTCCCGAACACCCGCACGGCGCCCAGAACCCGGAAGTCCTGGACATCGCCGGCATGAACCCGAAGAACAAGAGGAGCGCGTAAACCATGGCTGATCTCGGAGATCTCAAGGATCTGGTCGCGGGCGGCTCTATTGCCGCCGCTGGCGAAGCCGCCGCTCCCGCCGAGCCGAAAATCGACGCCCAGGGCCGTTCCTACGCCACGGGCAAGCGCAAGAACGCCATCGCGCGCGTGTGGATCAAGCCGGGCACCGGCAAGATCACCGTCAACGGCCGCGAAGTCGAAACCTACTTCGCCCGTCCGGTGCTGCGCATGATCATCAACCAGCCGTTCACCCGCGCCGACCGCGCGGGCCAGTTCGACGTGTTTTGCACGGTCACCGGCGGCGGTTTGTCCGGTCAGGCCGGCGCGGTGCGTCACGGCATTTCCAAGGCCCTCACCTTGTACGAACCGGCCCTGCGCACGGTTCTCAAGAAGGGCGGCTTCCTCACCCGCGACTCGCGCGTGGTGGAACGCAAGAAGTTCGGCCGCGCCAAGGCGCGTCGCAGCTTCCAGTTCTCGAAGCGCTAACACCCCGGCGTTTCGGTATCGAACGACGAACGGCCCGGGGTGTTCCCCGGGCCGTTTTCGTTTATTTTCAGTGCAATATTTTGCTTTGCGAGGTTAGAACATGAGCGCGCGTGTTTTCATTGACGGGGCGGTGGGGACCACCGGCCTGCAAATCCAGGCCCGGCTGGAAGGGCGGTCCGACATCGAGCTGACGCGTTTGGCCGAGGCGGTGCGCAAGGATCCGGCCGCGCGCGCAGACATGCTCAATTCCGTCGATGTGGCGATTTTGTGTCTTCCGGACGATGCCGCGAAGGACGCCGTGGCGATGATCGAAAACCCCGCCGTCAAGGTGATCGACGCCAGTACCGCGCACCGTGTCGCCGACAGTTGGGCCTATGGCTTCCCCGAATACGACGCGGACCAGCGCGCCAAAATCGCATCCGCCACGCGGGTGTCCAATCCGGGCTGCTATGCGGTGGCGTCGATTTCGATTTTTCATCCGCTGGTGTCTTCCGGCCTTTTGCCCGCGGACGCGGCCGTCACCATCAACGCCATCTCCGGCTATTCCGGCGGCGGCAAGGCCCTGATTCAGAGCTTCGAGGATCCGGACAGCGAAAACCCGATTCACGCCCCGTACTTCGTGTACGGTCTGAGCCTGAATCACAAGCACGTCCCGGAAATCCAGGCCCACGGCGGACTTTCCAAGCGGCCCCTGTTCGTGCCTAGCGTCGGGCGTTTCGCCCAGGGCATGATCGTGCAGGTTCCTTTGCAGCTGTGGTCGTTGCCGGGCGCGCCCAAGGCCGCCGACGTGCATGCCGCGTTGGCCGACCATTACGCCGGGCAGCGCTTCGTCACCGTGGCGAGCATGGAAGACGCCGCTGGAATTGGCCGCATTTTCCCTGAATCCGCGAACGACACCAATGACTTGCGTCTGTTCGTCTTTGCCAACGAGGCGGAAGGCCAAGCCGTCGTCATGGCGCAGTTGGACAACCTGGGCAAGGGGGCGTCCGGTTCGTGCGTGCAGAACCTGAACATTATGCTGGGCCTGGACGAAGGCGCGGGCCTGTAACGCCGATGGGTGAGGTGGAGCCCCTGGGCCACTGGAGTCGGGACTGCCCGTTGTGCGGGCGCGACAACCGCGCGCTGGCGGAAGGGGAGTTCAGCACGGTCGGCTGGATCCTCAAAACCTGCGAGCGCTGCGCCATGGTTTACGTGGAAAGCGGCGATGCGCGAAGGCCGCCTCCCGGCCGGGAGGCGTCGCGGTTCACGCGGCTGCGCTTGCGCTTCGCGTTGCGCAAGGATTTCCCGACGCTGGTGGAGGTGTGGGCCAAGCCCGGCGCCGTGTTGGACATGGCGTGCGGCGACGGGACGCGCTGGGACGAATTGTCCCCGGCCTTCGTGCCGTTCGGGATCGAGGCGGACGCGGAACGGGCCGCGATGGCGCATGGACGCTTCGCCGCGCGTGGCGGAACGTGCCTGAACGCATCCCTGTTCGGCGGTTTGACGGCGTTCGTGGACCGGACATGCACCGCCGTGGTCATGCGCTCCTGCCTGGCGCGCGAGATGGATCCGCTGGCGGTGTTGCGCGAAGCCCATCGCGTTCTGCAGCCGGGCGGAGTGGTTCTGGTCAAGACCCCCAATTTCGCCTCGCTGAATCGGTTGGCGCTGGGGCGGCGCTGGTGCGGGCTGCGTCCCTACGAACACCTCAACCACTTCACCCCGGCGACCTTGCGCAAAATGGCGGAGAAAGCCGGGTTTCGCGCCCACTACGGGCTGACCTACACACTGCCGACGTCGGACAGCATGTACGTCGTCTTGAAAAAGGAAGGCGGCGAAAGCCGCGCGCCCCGGTCGTGCGGCGGCGGATGTTGTTGAAGGCTGATAATTCTGGTGATTTTTTCGTCCTGCCCCCATATGTTAAATGCATTGGGGAAATGAATTTGCGTCGATGCGGCGATCGGGATCATGGCTGATCATACATACGGGAATGTTGGAGACCTTAAAGAGGCGCTGACGGCATGCGAGGATCGGTTTTCGACCGTCTTCGGTTCCAGTCCCAGCGCGATCGCAATCTCCACTTTGGAAACCGGGCATATCTACGCCGTCAACGACGCCTGGTTGAAGTCCTTCGGTTATCAGCGCGACGAAGTGATCGGCCGCACGTCCCTGGATCTTGGAATCTGGCCGAGCGACGCCGACCGGGAGCGTTTCGTCGACGCCTTTCGCACGCGCGGCAATCTGCGCAATCACGAAGTGCGGATGCTGAATAAGGGAGGGAAAGACCGGACGTTCCTGATTTCCGCCGACGAAATCGAATACGACCGCGACCTGCGGCTGATGGTCGTCCTGAACGACATCACCGAGCGCAAGGCCATGGAAGAGGCGTTGCGCCGCTCCCACGACGACCTGGAACGCATCGTCGAAGAGCGGACCCGCGAACTCCAGAAACAGGTCAGCGCCACGGAAAAGGCGCGGGCCGAAGCCTTGCAAAGCGAACAGCACTTCCAGCAGGTCAACCGCATGCTGCACTCGGTGTTGGACACCATTCCGGTCCGCGTGTTCTGGAAGGACACGGATTTGAATTTCGCCGGGTGCAACCGTCTGTTCGCGCAGGATGCCGGGTTCGACGGCCCGCGCGACGTGGTGGGGCGCAACGACACCCATATGCCGTGGAAGGCGCATGCCGTTCAATACCGCGCCGACGAGCAGACCGTCCTCAGCACCGACACGTCGTTGGTCGGTTACGAAGAACAGCAGACCACGTCAAGTGGCGAAACGGTCTGGCGGAACACCAGCAAGATTCCCCTGCGCGGCGCTGATGGGAACATCATCGGCATCCTTGGCATGTACGAGGACATCACCGATCGCAAGGCGCAGGAACGGGAACTTGAACAGGCCAAGGAGGCGGCCGAACGCGCCAATCTGGCCAAGTCCCAGTTCCTATCGTCCATGAGCCACGAACTGCGCACGCCGTTGAACGCGATCCTGGGTTTTTCCCAACTGCTGGAATACGACCCGGCCAACCCGCTGAACGCGGCGCAACTGGATCACGTCGAACAGATCAAGAAGGGGGGCAAGCATCTCCTGGAGCTGATCAACGAAATCCTCGAACTGGCGCGCATCGAATCCGGGCGCATGGAGGTCCAGATCGAGGACGTCAACGTCACCAACGTGTTCGAGGACGTGGTCACCATGATCCAGCCCATGGCGGACAAACGCGCCATCACGTTCCACGCCCCGGGCCTGCGCTGCCAATGTTCGCCGATCCGCGTCGATGCGTTCCGCTATAAACAGATTTTGTTGAACCTGTTGTCCAACGCCGTGAAATACAACAATGAGAACGGCGAAATCACCCTGTCGTGCGAGGAACGGGACGGGTGGCTGCGCGTCAAGGTATCCGACACCGGTCCGGGCATTTCGGACGAACAGATGAAGGAACTGTTCCAGCCCTTCAACCGTCTGGGTGCGGAGGAAACGGCCATCGAGGGCACCGGTATCGGCCTTACCATCACCAAGCAGTTGGTGGAATACATGGGCGGCGAGATCGGCGTGTCTTCGCACGTGGGCAGGGGGACCGACTTCTGGATCGATTTCCCAGCCGTCGCCAAGCCGCAATGCGATGCGCCCAAGCCCGCACAGGAAGAGCCCAAGAAATTTCTCGACGGCAAGGTCGAGGATGCGGGCTATCTGGGCAAGGTCATGTACGTCGAGGACAACCCCGCAAACATGCTGTTGATGAAGACCGTGTTCAAACGCTTCAGCAAACTGCGTCTGGTCACCGCCACCAACGCCCTGGACGGGCTGGCGACGGCGGATGCCGAACAGCCGGACATGATCATGCTGGACATCAACCTGCCGGGCATGAACGGCATCGAGTTGCTGGGGGAACTGCACAAACGCGGGTTCCAAGGGACCCCCGTCATCGCCATCAGCGCCAACGCCATGGCGGCGGACGTGCAGGCCGGCATCGACGCGGGATTCGATGCGTACCTCACCAAACCGCTCGACATCTCCCTGTTGATGAAGGAACTGGAGCGCGCCTTCGGTTCCGCCGGTTTGGGCGCATAATTCTCAGCGTTCCAGCTTGGGCAGCCCGAAAGCGCGGGCATAGGCGTCCCATTGCTCCACGGGCGGTTCCTCCATGCGGCGGCGCATCAGCGGCGCGGTCTTGTCGTCATCGACATGGCGCAGGTCCAGGCCATAGATCGTGCGTCCCTGTTCGTCGGTTTTCCGGGTCAGGGCCACGCCCGCGTAGGCGCTCAGCGGCGCCGTCAGCCGGCGGCTGTAGAGTGGGGCGCGACGCAGCACTTCGACCTGGCCGGTTTGCGTGTCCACGCTCACCACGATGCGGCCGTACCAACTGAACACGCCGATCGTCAGCAGCGCCAGGCTCAACGCCGAAACGCCCAGCGCATACGGCAATTGCGCGCCGTCCAGGATCGCCATGGCGATGAAGTAGGTGGCGACGATCAATCCGCCCTTGCCCAGCGCCACGGCGACGAACGCGGTGATCACCTGCATGCGGATGGCGATGGCGTGCGGCGCGCGCTCCAGGTCCAATTCAAAGAATTCCGGGTTGTTCCGGATGTATCGAAAGATCATGGCCTAGCGCCTAGACATCGATGGTTTCCACGAAACGGGCGTGTTCCTGGATGTAGGCGTAGCGCAGTTCGGCCTTCTTGCCCATCAGGCTTTCCACCAGTTCCTCGGTGTCGTGCATGTCGTCCCAATCGGTTTCGGCATGGCCGGTCGGGATGGTGACGCGCAACAGCACGCGCTTGTCCGGGTTCATGGTGGTGTCCTTCAACTGCGCGGGCGGCATTTCGCCCAGGCCCTTGAAGCGGTTGATTTCGATCTTGCCCCGGCCCGTGAATTCCGTGGCGAGCAGTTCGTCCTTGTGCGCGTCGTCCCGCGCATAGATCACCTTGTCGCCCTGCGCGATGCGGTAAAGTGGAGGCATGGCGATGTAAAGATGACCGTTTTCAATCAGTTTCGGCGTTTCCTTGAAAAAGTACGTCATCAATAGCGAGGCGATGTGCGCGCCGTCCACGTCGGCGTCGGTCATGATGATGATCTTTTCATAGCGCAACGCTTCATCGTCGTAGTGCTTGCGCGTGCCGCAGCCGAGCGCTTCGCTCAGATCGTTGAGTTCCTGGTTTGCCTTCAGCTTGTCGGTGGTCGCGGAGGCGACGTTGAGGATCTTCCCGCGCAACGGCAAAATCGCCTGAGTGCGCCGGTCGCGCGCCTGCTTGGCGGATCCGCCGGCGCTGTCGCCTTCTACTATGAACAGTTCGGTGCCCTCTTGCGTCGCCAGGCTGCAATCGGCCAGCTTGCCGGGCAGGCGCAGCTTCTTGGTCGCGGACTTGCGTTTGGTTTCCTGCTCAAGGCGCTTGCGGGTGCGGATGTTGGCGCGCTCCACCGCGTTGTCCAGCAGAACCTTGGCGACCTTGGGGTCGGAACTGAGCCAGTGATCGAACCGGTCGCGCACCGTGTTTTCCACCAGTCGTTGGGCGTCGGCGGTGGCCAGCTTGTCCTTGGTCTGGCCCTGGAACTGTGGATCGGCGATGAACACCGACAGCATCACGCAGCCCCCACCGATGACGTCGTCGGCCATCACCTTGGCCGCGCGCTTGTCGCCGGTCAGGTCAGCATAGGCCTTGATGCCTTTGGTCAGCGCGCTTTTCAGGCCCGATTCATGGGTGCCGCCTTGGGGCGTCGGCACGGTGTTGCAGTACGAGTTGAGAAATCCGTCCTCGTCGGTCGGCCAGGCCACCGCCCATTCCACGCGGCCGGGCGCGTCGGGGAAATCCGCGCGGCCCTCGAACGGGGTGGGGGTCACGGTGCGCCGGCCTTCCAGCAGGCTGGCGACGTAATCGGCCAGGCCGCCCGGAAAATGCAGTTCGGCCTTTTCCGGGACGTCCTTGTCTTCCTTGTCCTTGAGCAGCGCCGGATCGCACGACCAGCGGATTTTCACGCCGCGGTACAAATACGCTTTTGACCGCACCATGCGCCACAGGGTGTGCGGGCGGAAATGGGTGCGCGTGCCGAAAATGTCGGTGTCGGGCACGAACGTCACGGTGGTGCCGCGCCGGTTGGGCATGGGGCCCAGGTCTTCCAGCCGCGTGGTGGGGAACCCCCGCGAATAGTTCTGCCGCCACAGCCGCTTGTCCTTGGCGACCTCGACGATCAGTTCCGACGACAGGGCGTTCACCACGGACGAGCCCACGCCATGCAGGCCGCCCGAGGTCTCGTAAGCGCCGCCACCGAACTTGCCGCCCGAGTGCAACGTGGTGAAGATCACCTCCAGCGCGGACTTGTCGTTGAACTTGGGGTGGGGATCGACCGGGATGCCGCGACCGTTGTCGCGCACCGTCAGGCGGTTGCCGGGGTCCAGTTGGACCTCGATCACGCTGGCGTGGCCGGCCACGGCCTCGTCCATGGAATTGTCGATGATTTCCGCCGCCAGGTGATGGTACGCGCGCTCGTCCGTGCCGCCGATGTACATGCCGGGGCGTTTGCGTACGGGCTCCAACCCCTCCAACACCTCGATGTCGGCGGCCGTGTAGACGCCGCCGCCCGCGCTGGCGGCCTGGGGCTTGGATTTTTTAGGTGCGGCGGGCTTCGGGGCCGGCCGTTCCGGTTCGGGCGCGGGGGTATCGGAAACGTCGAACAGGTCGCTCATGGAAGATAGACATTCCTTCATCGTCACAAGGTCTGGGACGGCTGGTCCCGGCGGCGCGCACAGGGTATCCTATTCCCGGACGTCCCGCCGCATTTTCATCATAATGTGAATCGTGGCGCGTATCAGTACTATATCTCGCGTATGAGCGGAAGATAAGGATCGGGACCATGAACGAATCGGCGACCTCGACCACGGTCCAGACCAAGGACCGGCCCCGCGGCCAATTGGCCATCCGCCTGGTCGCCATGCCGGCCGACCTCAACGCCGGGGGGCACGTGTTCGGGGGCTGGATCCTGTCGCAGATGGACCTGGCGGGCGGCATTTGCGCCAGCGAACGGGCCCAAGGGCGCGTCGCCACCATCGCCATCACCGCCATGGAATTCCACCATCCGGTCCACGCCGGCGACGTGCTGAGCTGTTGGGGAGAAGTCACGAAGGTGGGCAACACCTCGCTCACCGTCCATGTCCAGGCCTGGTCGCGCCGTCACGACGGCCCGCGTCTGGTCGACCTCAAAGTCACCGAGGGCGATTTCGTGTTCGTGGCGCTGACGGACGCGGGCGTTAAACGCTCCGTTCCGGCCGATCAGGAGCGGAATCAAGAGTGCTCCCCACATCCAACCGATCACCCGTGACCCGCCCCGGCGGTCCCGTTACGCGGTCCGATCCGTCACCCTTTGTTACGCCACCATCAACAGCACGTACAATCCCACGAACAGGGATGTGGCCGCCGCGACTTCGCCCAGGATGCGTTCAATTTTGACTGTACAGATCATGTCGTCCTCCTCTTTTCTGAACGAGAACAAAACATGAACATTCAGGGGTTGTCAAGGGTTTTGAAGCGAACAATTTTATGCCGGGAGGATGGAAATCGGCCCGCGAAACCGTGAAATCGGATAAACTCGACCGTCACACGCACAAACGAAGGCTGACGGCATGGGCCTGACCCGCTTGCCCCCGGTAATCCTGTTGACGTTGTCCGCCCTGTTTTGGGGCGGGAATTTCGTCGTGGGCCGGTGGGCGCACACGGAAATCGCGCCGCTCAGTCTGACGTATTGGCGCTGGATTCTGGCGGGGGCGATCCTGCTGCCGTTCGTCGCGGGGCCGGTGTGGCGCGACCGCGCGCTGGTGCTGCGCCATTGGCGTCTGCTCGCCATACTGTCCATGAGCGGCATGGCGATGTTTCACAGCTTCACCTACATCGCGCTGTCCACCACCACCGCCATCAACGCCGCCGTGGTGTTGGCGAGCATGCCGATGGTGATCCCGGTGGTGTCGTTTCTGATCGGCGACGAACGGCTCGGCCCGCGCCAAAGCCTGGGGATCGCCATATCGCTGGCCGGGGTGGGCGTGATCGTATCGCGGGGCGAGTGGGCCGTGCTGGCCGGGTTGCAGTTCACGCCGGGCGACGTGTGGATCCTGGCGGCCGTGCTGGCGTGGTCGGTCTATTCGGTGTTGTTGCGCCGCCTGCCGGCCGAGATGCCGCCGATGGTCATGCTGGGGGTTTGCATGTGGCTGGCGGTGGGGATGTTGACGCCGTTCTATCTGTGGGAACTGGGGCAGGTGGGGCCGTTCGCGCCGACGGGGCCGACGCTCGCGGCGCTGGCCTACGTCGCGGTGTTCGCTGGGATCGTGGCGTTCGTTTGTTGGAACGCGGCGGTGCCGCGGGTCGGCGCGAACAAGGCCGGGCTGTTCATCCACCTGATCCCGGTGTTCGCGTCGATCTTTTCCATTTTGTTTTTGGGCGAAAGCCTTTACGCCTATCATTTCGCCGGGATCGCGCCCATCGTGGCGGGGATTTATCTGACCACCACGGCGAAAACGAGGGCCGACTGAATGCACGGCCATCACTTCGGGCGCAACGCCTTCCTGCTCGCCACGGCCCAGGGGCTGTATCTGATTTCGGGCGTCACCTACATCATGTTCATGGGTCTGGCGGGGCAGATGCTGGCCGACGTCAAATGGCTGGCCACGCTTCCGGTCGCGCTGATGACGGTCGGCACCGCCACCGCCACGGTGCCCATGTCCTTGCTGATGCGGCGCATCGGCCGGCGCGCGGGGTTTCTGATCGGCGCCACGGCGGGGGCGGGGAGCGGCGCGTTGGGCGCGTTCGCCATATCCCAGGGCAGTTTCGAATTGTTCTGCGCCGCCACGCTGGTGATGGGCGTGTATCAGGCCTGTTCGCAGTACTACCGTTTCGCCAGCATCGAAAGCGCGCCCCGCGACCAGGTCGGGCGCGCGGTGTCGTTCGTGTTGCTGGGCGGCGTGCTGTCGGCCCTGGTCGGCCCCACCATCGCGGTGGCCAGCCGCGATTTGCTGTCGCCGGTGCCGTTCGCGGGCGGCTTCCTGGTCTCGGCGGTCGTCGCCGTGGTGGCGATGGTTCCGCTGGCGCTGATCCGCATTCCCCGCCCGATGGAAGAAGAGAGCGGCGAGGGCGCGCGCCCGCTTTTGGTCATCGCCCGCCAACCGGCGTTCGTCGCCGCCGTGCTCAACGCCGCCACCAGCTATGGCCTGATGGTGCTGGTGATGACGGCCACGCCCATCGCCATGGTCGGCTGCGGCTTCGCCATGGACGACACCGGCCACGTGATCCAGGGCCACGTGCTGGCCATGTTCGTGCCGTCGTTTTTCACCGGAACGCTGATCAAGCGCTTCGGCGTCGTGCCCGTGCTGTTCACCGGCATGGCGCTGTTCGGCCTGGCCGCCGCCGCCGCGCTGGCGGGACAGGCGTTCGGCAACTTCACCGTGGCGCTGATTTTGCTGGGCGTGGCGTGGAATTTCCTGTTCGTCGGCGGCACCACCTTGCTGACCGAGGCCTATAGACCGGCCGAAAAAGCCAAGGTCCAGGGCGTCAACGAATTCATCGTGTTCGCCGCCGCCGCCTCGGGCTCGTTTTCGTCGGGCGGCCTTTTGCACCTGTCCGGCTGGGATGCCGTCAACTGGTTCATGGCCCCGTTCCTGGCGATGACCTTCGCCGCGACGGCGTGGTACGCGCGCAGCCGCCGGGCCTAGTCCTCCGCCCCGTCCAGCCGGGCAAGGTCCGCGTCAAAGCTTTCCAGGTATTGCCGCCACAGGGCATGGCCGGAGCGTTCCGCCAACGGCAGGACGATGTCCCGGCCTTGCACGAACTGCGCCCGCGCCGCGCCGGCGTCGCCCTGCGCGGCCAGAACCTGCCCCATCTTGCCGTGACTGGCCGCCAGATCCGCCCGCCATTCGGCGTTGCCGGGGCCGGCTTGGGCGAGGCTTTGGGCGATGTCCATCCCGGCGCGGAAGCTTTGCAGGGCGTCGTCCAGCTTGCCCTGGGCCACCAGCACGTCGCCGATTTTGTCGTGGGAGACGGACAGATCGCGCCGCCATCCGGCGTTGCCGGGGTCGGCCTGGGCGAGTTGCTGGGCGATGTCCATCCCGGCGCGGAAGCTTTGCAGGGCGTCGTCCAGCTTGCCCCGGGCCACCAGCACGTCGCCGATTTTGTCGTGGGAGACGGACAGATCGCGCCGCCA